>JADLBB010000066.1 GCA_020848055.1 Chloroflexota bacterium
AGCACCGCCCACAGGACCTGTTCCAGACGATCCGGATCGGCAACCGCCAGGTGCGGTGATCCCGATTCGGTCAGTTCGAACGGGCGGTCCGCGCGCAGCGCGGCCCACGTCCGCTCGATCAAGGGCCGGACGGCGAACACGTCGGTCTGGGGCGTGAACGCCCCGGCTTCGAGGCGCGAGGCGACCAGCAGCTGCGCCACCATCCGGCGCAGGCGATCGGCCTGGTGGCTGACGGTGTCGAGGTCCGCCCGGGCGGCCGCCGGCATGGAGGGGTCGGCCCGCAGCTCGGCGGCGACGGCACCGATGCTGGTCAGGGGCGTCTGGAGATCGTGGGTCACGCCGCGCAGGAAGTCGGACTGGACGGCGGCCATGCGGTTCAGCTCATCGGCCTGCGAACGGACGCGCGCGTACAGCAGTGCGTGGTCGATCGACGTGCCGGCGTGCTGGCCGACCAGGCGCAGCAGGTCTCGCTCCGCGGCGGTCGGCGCGACTCGACCTTCCCACGGGGCGTACAGGATGACACGGTTGCCTCCGCTCACCGCGGCGTCGACGACGGTGAACGCCCCGAGGGGGCCCGCGACGTGGCGGACCGGCACGGCCGGGTCCGTTGCCGCGGCCCAGCGTTCAAGATCCGTCAACGGCTGCACGGGCACCCCTTCGCCGCTGTCGTAGACGCCCGGCGCCAGGATGGACGCGTCATCCGATGCGAGCACGGCGCCGCGCCAGGTGGCGTCGCCCATGACCGACTCGACGGCGGTGATGACCGATCGCACGACGCGCACCGGGTCGTCGCCTATCGGTGCCGACCCGGCCTGCTGCGCCAGCGTGGCGACCTGCCGGTTGCGTTCGTCGAGCAGGTTGGCCAGTTGCTGCTGGGCGACACCGGGCTCGGCGCCTCCGGTTGCCGTCCCGCCGCGAGCCAGCGCGACGAGCTCGCGGAACTCGTCACCCAGCGAACGCGCGTAGATGACGGCCAGGACGGCGGCCCAGGCAATCGCCCCGCCGACGATGCCGATGCCGGTCGCGAACGGATCGAAGCCGTTGAATGCCGGCCATCCGAGCAGCAGCGCCGCCAGGGCGATGAGCGGTGGCAGGATGGCGACGACGAGGCCGGCGAACGCGCGTACCCAGAGGCCGGAGGACATCCCGGCTCAGGCCCGGGACGCGGCGGTCGTGGTGCCCGAGGTCAGCCGGTAGCCGATCCCACGCTCGGTGAGCAGATAGCGCGGGGCGTCGGGGTCGGGCTCGATCTTGCGGCGCAGACGGCGCACCGTCACCCACAGGTACGACGGATCGGCTCCGTCGGCATCCGACCAGACGCGGTCGAGCAGCTCGTCGGTGGGGACGACTCGATCGGCGGCCCCGGCCAGCACCTGGAGCAGGCGCGACTCGGTGCGGGTCAGTTGCTGCGTGCCGCCGGCGGTCGTGACCAGGCGCGTGGCGAGGTCAACCGTCACGTCGCCCCCGTCGAGTGTGATCTGCGGCGAGCCGGTGCCGGACCGGCGCAGGACGCGGGCGATGCGCGCGATGAGCTCATCGGGGTCGAACGGCTTGGTGACGTAGTCCTCGGCGTACAACTCCAGGGCGGAGACCTTGGCCTCCGACTCGTCCACGGCCGACAGCACGATGATCGGCAGGTCGGCGACGAGCTTGATGCGCCGGCAAAGCTCGAAGCCGTCCATGCCCGGCATCATCAGGTCCACCACGATCAGCGCCGGCCAGCGCTGTTCGAGCGCCCTCAGCGCCGCCGATCCGGACCGGGCGGTCTCGACCTCGAACCCGGCGCGTGCCACCCGCCGCGACAGGATCGACAGCAGCGTGATGTCATCGTCGACCAGCAGGACGGCCGGCCGGACCGGCGAGAGCATCGGTCAGATGCCCACGCCGCCCATGACCTGCACGACCGCGGGCCCCAGGATGACGATGAAGATCGTCGGGAAGATGCAGCCGACCATCGGGAACAGCATCTTGACCGGGGCCTTGGCGGCGGCCTCTTCGGCCCGCTGGCGACGCTCGATGCGCAGCTGGTTGGACTGGATCTGCAGGACCTTGGCGATCGGCACGCCGAGCTGTTCGGCCTGGATGATGGCGCCGACGAAGTTGTTGACCGGCTGCGAGTCGGCCCGCGTCGCTACGTCGCGCAGCGCGTCGCGGCGCAGGCGGCCCATGCGCACCTCGGCCAGGGCCTGGGCGAACTCGTCGACCAGCGGGCCCTCCATCTTCTCGACGCACTTGGCCAGCGCCGCGTCGAAGCCCAGGCCGGCCTCGACCGAGATGGTCAGCAGGTCGAGCACGTCGGGTAACTGAAGGGTCATCGACATGCTGCGCTCGCGGATCTTGCGGCCCAGCCAGAACTCCGGTGCCAGGTAGCCGAGTGCGGCTCCGAACAGGGCGAACAGCAACGACGGGACGAACTGGCCGCGGGTCAGGAGCAGGCCGATCACGAAGCCGAAGATGGCAAACGCGATGAGCGCCAGCAGTTTGACGCCGACCCAGTCGGCGCCGCGAAGGCCACCGGGGAAGCCCGCCTTCTCGAGCTTGGCGTCGATGGCGCCGATCATGCCGCCCTCGCGACGGCGGCCGACCTTCGAGAGTCGCTGGATCATTGGGCGCATGACGCGCTCGTAGAACGGCTGCTGCATCTCCATCTCCTCCAGCGACCGTGGCTGGACGACGAGCTGTGACAGCCGGGCCTGAACGGCGTCCTCGGATGGACGCGCGGCCACGCCGTAGGTGATGAGCAGGACGGCGAGCGCCGCCAGGATGGCGATGATGATGATCAGGTTCGTCTCGGGCATTGCTCTAGACCTTGATGTCGACGATGCGGCGGATGAAGATGTAGCCGATGCCCATGCTGAGCAGGCCGACCAGGAAGAAGACCACGCCCATGGGTAGGCCAGCCAGCTCCGGTGGCTTGTTGAGCATCTTGCTGATGTAGCTGGGGCTGATGACGAACAGCAGGCCGGCCAGGCCCACCGGCAGCAGGGTGATCACGTATCCGCTGTAGCGCTGCATGGCGGTCAGCGTCTGGATCTCGCCGTGGATGCGGATGCGCTCGCGGATGGTGTGGGCGATCGCGTCGAGCACGGTGGCGAGGTTGCCGCCGACCTGGCTCTGGATCTGGATGGCGGTGACCATCAGCTCCAGGTCCTCGGACGCGACGCGCCGGACCAGGTTGTCGAGGGCCGGCTGCAATGCCACGCCCAGTTGCATCTCGCGCACGACCCTGCCGAACTCCACGCTGATGGGCGGGCGAGCCTCGCGCGTCACCAGTTCCATGCCCTGCAGGAACGATGAGCCGGCGCGCAGCGAGTTGGCCAGCAGCGTGATCGTATCCGGCAGTTGGTCGGCGAAGGCCTTCAGGCGCTTGGCCTGGCGGCGCTTGAGGTACAGGCGCGGGGCCCACAGGCCAAGCAGCGCCACGACCACCAACGCCACCGGGTTGCGGAAGCCGGGGAAGATGACGCCGAGCACGAGGGCCATGAACACGAAGAACACCGGGGTCATGGCCCAGAACAGGACGAACTCGGCCGGCTTCATGGTCAGGTCGGCACGCGCAAGGTCGGTGGCCATGCGCGCGCCCATGTCCTGGCGCTCCATCACGCGGGACAGGCTGGTCACGACCGCCGACTGTCCGGCTTCCTTCTCGGCCGCCGCAGATGGCTCGCGCCCGGCCGCGTAGCGCTCGAGTCGAGCGGACATCGCGCCACCACCGGTCATGGCGATGCCGACGGCGATGACGAGGATCGCCAGGGCCGCGACGCCGGCGATGATGAAGGGCAGCATTCCCTGCATGGTTCGGTCTCCCCTCCCTGTCTAGAACGGTGAGCCGAAGACGTTCGGCGGCAGGTGGATGCCCATCACGTCGAATTTCTCGACGAAGTGCGGGCGAATGCCAGTTGGCTTCAGGCGGCCCTGGATCCGGCCGTCAACGACGTCGGTCTGCTCGAACACGAACACGTCCTGCATGACGATGACGTCGCCCTCCATACCCTGGACCTCGGTGATGTTCGTGATCTTGCGCGTGCCGTCCTTCAGGCGGTTCTGGTGCACGATCAGGTCAACCGCAGAACTGATCTGCTCGCGGATGGCGCGCAGTGGCAGCTCCATGCCGGCCATCAGGACCATGGTCTCGAGTCGCGACAGCATGTCGCGCGGCGTGTTGGCGTGGCCGGTGGACATCGAGCCGTCGTGGCCGGTGTTCATGGCCTGCAGCATGTCGAGCGCCTCGGCTGAACGGCACTCCCCGACCACGATTCGGTCGGGCCGCATGCGCAGGCTGTTGCGCACCAGTTCGCGAATCGGGATGGCGCCCTTGCCCTCGATGTTGGATGGCCGCGCCTCGAGGGTGACGACGTGCTCCTGTCGGAGCTGGAGCTCGGCGGCATCCTCGATGGTCACGATGCGCTCGTCATCGGGGATGAACGAGGACAGGATGTTGAGCATGGTCGTCTTGCCCGAGCCGGTGCCGCCCGACACGAAGATGTTGAGCCGGGCCCGCACGCAGGCCTCCAGGAACTCGAACATCTCCGGGGTGGCGGTGCCGAAGCGGACGAGGTCGTCCACCGTGTAAGGCGTGGCCGAGAACTTGCGGATGGTGATGACCGGTCCCACCAGGCTGAGCGGCGGGATGATGGCGTTGACGCGTGAGCCATCGGCCAGGCG
>JADLBB010000067.1 GCA_020848055.1 Chloroflexota bacterium
AGATCGCGCTGGGTGAGGGATTCGTGCATCACGGTGCGGTGGATGAACTGCGCGCGCAGCAGAGGATCGACGCGGCGGGGATTGCAGCCCAGGTGCGGGAGGCGCTGGGCCTTGCGCGCAAGTCGCGTCGCTCGAAGGTGTCCGCCGCCTGAAGCTCGTTGCCGA
This sequence comes from Chloroflexota bacterium, assembly GCA_020848055.1. Classification (GTDB taxonomy): domain Bacteria; phylum Chloroflexota; class Limnocylindria; order QHBO01; family QHBO01; genus JACDBZ01. The sequence goes on from JADLBB010000067.1 coordinate 166, forward strand.
GTTGGTGGCGCGCGGTCGCGGTAGCGGTCGATGGTCGCGCCACGCGCGACCATCGGCGAACGAGGGGTGCCGGCCGCCCTTGGAGTCGCGCCACGCGCGACCATCGGCGAATGAGGGCGTGCCCACTCGTTCGGTATCGCGTCTCACGCGACAGGCCGTGAACGAGGCGGCGATCGTTCGCCTTTGGTCGCGCCACACGCGACCGGAGCCCCGGCAGACCAGACCAGCAGCGCCACACGCGACCAGGCCTTCCCGGCAAACCCAACCAGCAAGGCCCCACGCGACCGGCTGTCGCAAGCCCGACCAAACCTGGCACACCTAGAATCCGCGCATGCCACGCATACGACTGGACCAGCTGCTCACCGAGCTGGGAATGGCCCGCTCGCGCGCGGAGGCCCAGGCGCTGATCCACGCCGGCCAGGTCGATCTCGACGGGAACCGGCAGCTGAAGCCGGGTCAGCTGGTGGCCGTGGATGCATCGGTCTCGCTGGTGGAGCGGCCCAAGTGGGCGAGCCGGGCGGGCGTCAAGCTGGAGCATGCGCTCGACGAGTTTGCGATCGACCCGACCGGCATGGCCTGCCTGGACGCCGGAGCGTCGACCGGCGGATTCACCGATGTCCTCCTGGCGCGTGGTGCGCGGGTCGTCTACGCCGTCGACGTCGGGCGCGCGCAACTGATCCAGCGCCTGCGCGACGATCCACGCGTGGTCAGCATGGAGCGCATGAACCTGCGGACCCTGACTGAACTGCCAGAGCCGATCGACCTTGCCACGCTCGACCTGAGCTTCATCAGCCTTCGGCTCGTCCTGGCCGCGGTGCGCGACCTCCTGACCGATGCGGGTCGCATCGTCGCCCTCGTCAAGCCGCAGTTCGAGGCGGGCAAGGACGACGTGCCGCGCGGCGGCGTTGTTCGCGATCCCGCCATCTGGCAGCGCGTCCTGATCGGGCTGGCGACCGATGCGCACGCTGTCGGCCTTGTCGCGCGCCGCGCGGTGCGCTCACCGATCCTCGGCGGCGACGGCAACGTCGAGTTCCTGGCTCTCCTCGCGGGGTCGGCGCCGTCCGAACCCCACGACGCCTACGTCCGCAGCGTCACCGCTGCCGTCAACGAAGGGCGAGGTCGCGGCTGATCTCCAGGTGCACCGCGTTCGAGCCGAGTGGCTCGAGGGATGCCGGTCGGGGTCGCTCGACGAACCCAAGGCGTCCGTACAGGCGAAGTGCGGCGGAGTTCGCCCTATCGGGTTCGACATAGGCGCGGGATGCAACGCCGGCGCTGAAGATCTCATCGATCAGGCGACCGAGTGCTGCATGCGCGATGCCGCGACCCTGGGCCTTCGGCTGCAGTTTGATATCGAGCGAGGCCAGGCCGTCGGCGGCGGTCCGTGCGTGGACCTCACCGCAGAACCCGATCTCGGCGGTGTGGATCGTGTAGTGGCGGCGCGACGGGTCGGCACGGACTCGCCTCAGCCACGCCCGCATGTGTTCGGGGTCCGCTCCGATGCCGTCGGGGTAGCCAACGTGGCGCATCACGGCCCCATCGTTCCAGAGCGCCATCAGGTCGGGGAGGTCGGTTTCGGTGGTGGGTCGCAACTCCACGGTTGCATCGCGCATCTCGATGCCTTGATTATGCGGCACTGGGCTGCGGAATGTAGTACGCGCGTATTACGATTGCGCCCGATGAAGCGCAGGAGCGCGGTGGCACGCGCGCGCCGGATGCCGGCCGAGGCTGAGCAGCTGGACATCGGGTTCGAGGGACTCGAGGTCGTCGAGCCGCCGACCCCGGACGCCGGGGCCGACACGATGCGCCAGATCGTCAGCCTGCGCATGCCCGATGCGCTGCTCGAGCGGGTGGAGGATGCGGCTGCGGCGCGTGGCGTGTCCCCGTCGAGCCTGATGCGCGCCCTGATCGCTGCCGGGCTGGACCGCTCGTACGCTGCGGTCCGCGAGCCGAGCGACATGGCGGCGGAACTGGCCGAGCTGCGCCGCAGCATCGATCGCATCGCCGAGCAACTGGCGCAGGTCAACGGCGAACCGAGATGAGGCGCATCGGCTTCGCGCTCAACCCGTACAACGAGCGCGCGGGCGCCATGCTGGAGCGCGGCCAGGCGTGGTGTGCCGCCAATGGCGTCGAGGCCTGGGATGCGGCGGGCGACGCCGAGGAGCGCATCGGTGGAGAGCTCGACAGCACCGACATGGTCTGCGTGCTGGGTGGCGACGGGACGTTCCTGCGCACGGCGCGGGCCATCGGCGGGTCCGGCGTGCCGGCGCTGGGCGTCAACCTGGGGCGTGTGGGCTTTCTCGCCAAGGTGGAATCGGATGGCCTGGAAGGAGCGCTCGACCAGGTCCTGGCCGGCGACTACAGCGTCGAGGAGCGGTTTCGGATCGCGGCGCGCCTCGTACGCGTCGACGGCCCGACCGAGGAGCACGCCTGCCTGAACGAGGTCGTCGTCGCCCGCGGGTCACGCGTGCGCATGATCCAGCTGGAGGTCGAGGTCTCCGGATCGCACCTGGCCACCTACGTCGCCGATGCGGTCGTGGTTGCAACTCCGACCGGCAGCACCGCCTACAGCTTCAGCGCCGGTGGATCGATCCTCGATCCGCGCCTGCGCAACATGGTCATCACGCCGGTCGCGGCCTACCTGTCGCCGCTGCACAGCGTCGTGGCCGGCGAGGAGCAGGAGGTCGACCTGGTGTTGCGCGACAGCCACGGAGGCGCGCTCGTCAGCCTCGACGGCCAGCTCGACCTGCCGCTGCTGGTCGGTGACCGGGTCGAGGTTCGTGCCCTGGCCGAGCCGCTGCGCATGATCGAGCCGAGGGGCAGCACGCCGTTCTACGACCTGCTGCGCACCAAGGCCTCCCTGCTGCCGTACTGAGACGAAAGCATGACCCTGCGGGAGCTGACGGTCGAACAGCTGGCGGTGGTGGATCGGGTGCGATTGGAGCTGGCGCCCGGATTCACCGTCCTGACCGGCGAGACCGGCGCCGGCAAGTCGCTCGTGGTGGACGCGGTGGCCCTGGCCCTCGGCGCCCGAGCCAGCGCGGACCTGGTTCGCGCCGGGACCGATGCGGCGCGCGTCGAGGCCGTATTCGACGCTCCGCCCGTAGCCGAAGACGACCCGCTGGCCGACATCGTGGCCGCCGGGGAGGGGACGCTGATCGTGCGTCGCGAGGTCGCCGCCGACGGGCGTTCCAGCGTGCGCGTCAACGACCGCGCGGTGACGGTGGGTGGCCTGGCGTCGCTGGGCGGAAGGATGGGCGAGATCCATGGCCAGCACGACCAGCAGCGACTGCTCGAGGCGAGCCACCAGCTCGCGCTGCTCGACGCCTACGGAGGGCACGAGCCGCTGCTGACCGAGGTGGCCAGCTCGCATCGGGACTGGCGTGCTGCGGTGGCCGCGTCATCGGAGCTGCTGACCGACGCTCGCGAGCTGGCGCGCCGGATCGAGCTGCTGCGCCACCAGGCCGGCGAGATCGGTGCTGCCGCGCCGCGCGCCGGCGAGGATGCCGAGCTCGAGGCCAAGCTGCGCGCCGCCGCCCACGCCGAGACGATCGTGCGGTCGGCCCAGGCCGCGGTGGCCGCCCTGCGTGACGATGCCGGCGCTGCCGACGCGCTTGGCCTGGCAGAACGCGGCCTCGTGACCGCAGCCGCACACGACGACCGATTCGGACCGCTGGCCGAGCGAGCGGCATCGCTGGTGGCCGAGGCCGCCGAGCTGGCCCGTGATGCCGGTGCTGCGGCAGAGGCGGTGGAACTCGATCCGGCCAGCCGCGCGGCTGCCGAGGAGCGCCTGGCGCTGCTGTACGACCTGCGGCGCAAGTACGGCGACTCACTGGAAGCCGTGGTGGCGTTTGGGCTGTCCGCGGCGGACGAGCTCGAGCGCCTGGAGAACGCCGACGAGGAACGCGCCCGGCTGACGGCGCTCGAGGAACAGCTGCGCGGCGAACTCGACCGTGCGGCCGCCATGCTCAGCGCGGCGCGCCTGGCGGCGGCGGACCGCCTGACGAGCGCGGTCAACGCCGAGCTGCCGCCGCTCGGCCTGCCGGCAGGAGCCTTCGGCGTCGTGCTCGAGCCTGCCGAGCCCGGCTCCGGCGGCGCGGACCTCATCGCGTTCACGTTCGCGCCGAACCCCGGCGAGCCGCCGCGGCCGCTGGCCCGGATCGCATCGGGGGGTGAGGCGAGCCGCGTGTCGCTGGCGCTCAAGGTGGTGCTGGCCGCCGCCGATGCGACGCCGCTGCTGGTGTTCGACGAGATCGATGCCGGCATCGGTGGACGCAACGCGCTGGAGCTCGGCCAGCGCCTGCGCGCGCTGAGCGCTCACCACCAGGTGCTGTGCGTGACGCACCTCCCTCAGGTCGCCGCGCACGCCGATGCCCACATCGTCATCGGCAAGCGCGAGGTTGATGGGCGGACCGTGACCGAGGCTCACCGCCTGGGCGGCGAGGAACGCGCGGGGGAACTGGCTGCCATGCTCGCCGGCGACGACGCCGGATCGGAGGCGCGCGCGGCCGCCGACGCGCTGCTGCGCGCCGCGACGCGGTGAGCGACCCGGTCCTAGAGGCCGCGATCGCCGACTTCCTGGTCGAGCTGCGAGTGGAGCGGGGACTGTCGCCGCTGACCATCGCCGCCTACCGACGCGACCTCGCGCAGTTTGCCGCGAGCGCCGGAACACGCTGGCGTGACGACCCGACGCCGTTGATCGAGTTCGTCGCCGCGCTCCAGCGCCGCGGCGCGAAGGGCAGTACCCAGGCCCGCAAGAGCGCGGCGGTGCGCAGCTTCTATGCCTTCGCGTTGCGCGAGGGGATCGCCAGCCGCGACGTCCCGGGCCTGGTGGATGCCCCGCGCGCCGGATCGTACCTGCCCGACGTCCTGGCCCCCGACGACGTCGTCCGCATACTGGATGCGCCGCCGCCCGACGAACCGGTTGGCATCCGCGACCGGGCCATCCTGGAGCTGCTGTACGACTGCGGCCTGCGCGTCAGCGAGCTCGTGGGCCTCGACACCGGGCGCGTGGACCTGGAACAGCTGCAGGTGCGGGTCATCGGCAAGGGCAACCGCGAGCGCCGGGTGCCGATGGGCGAGGAGGCGCGCGAGCGCCTGCACCGCTATCGGTCCGGCCCGCGCCAGGCCTGGACGGCGAAGCGGCCCACCGATGCCGAGTTCGTGGGCCGGCGCGGCCATCGCATGAGCCGCGAGGCGGTGTGGGGGCTGGTCAAGCGCTGGACCGCGGTCGCCGGAGTGACGGAGCGCGTCACGCCGCACACCTTCCGACACAGTTTCGCGACGCACCTGCTCGAGGGTGGAGCCGATCTGCGAGTGGTCCAGGCGCTGCTGGGCCATGCTAGCATCAGCACGACCCAGCTCTATACCCACCTGACCGGAGAACGCGTGCGAGAGGTGTACGCGCGTGCCCACCCCAGAGCCTGAAGCGGAGCGAACCAGCCGATGGGTTACGTCCAGAACCAACTCAGCCGCAACGAGGAGATCGTCTACGCCAGCCGCCAGCACTGGTTCGCGGTGATCGCGCGCGCCTGGGTCTGGATCGTTGTCGCCATCCTGGCGCTCGCCCTGTCGATCTGGATCGGGTCGAACGCGACGATCATCAACGAGACGATCGACGGCATCGTCACCGTGGTGGTGTTCGCCGCGCTGATCGGATCGTTGGCCTATATCGGCTTCGTGTTGTGGGACTGGCACAACCAGGAGTGGGTCATCACCACCCATCGGGTCATCCGCGCCGAGGGCGTGCTGAACAAGTCGGTGGTGGACTCGAGCCTGGAGAAGATCAACGACGCGCGGCTCGACCAGTCGATGTTCGGCCGCCTGTTCGGGTTCGGCACGCTCGACATCCTGACCGCGTCGGAGGAGGCGGGCGCCACCAACATGGGCGACTTCCCGATGATCGCCGATCCGGTGACCTTCAAGAAGATGATGTTCGACCAGAAGCAGATGATGGAGCGTCCCGAGCTGGCGCCGCCGCGCTACCCGCGCGCCTCCCCGTCGCCCAGCATGGAGCGCGCCGAGCCGATGGCGCCGCGGGCCGGGTCGGACCAGGTGGTGGTGGCCTCGGGGTCGGCGACGGCCCAACCCGCACCGCCGGCCGCGACGCCGGTGGTTCCGCCTGCGCAGCCCACCGCGGCCGATCAGGTCACCTCGACGCTCGAGAGCCTGGCGAGCCTGCGCGACAAGGGCCTCATCACGCCGGAGGAGTACGAGGCCAAGAAGCGCGAGTTGCTGGAGCGGATGTAGTTGGCCGGCGCGCACCTCGCGAACCTGGCCGACGGCATCTACGGCGCGGAGCTCGATCGGCGCATCGGCGAGGCGACCGCGG
>JADLBB010000068.1 GCA_020848055.1 Chloroflexota bacterium
CGCGACTTGCGCGCAAGGCCCAGCGCCTCCCGCACCTGGGCTGCAATCCCCGCCGCGTCGATCCTCTGCTGCGCGCGCAGTTCATCCACCGCACCGTGATGCACGAATCCCTCACCCAGCGCGATCTTCAGCACGGGCACCCGGACGCCGGCGCGGTTGAGCGCGTCGAGCACGCCGTCGCCGAAGCCACCCATGGCGGCCGACTCCTCGGCCGTGACGACCAGCCGCTTCCCGCCGGCTTGTTCCACGAGCAAGGCTTCGTCCAGCGGCTTCGCCCAACGCGCGTTGACGACGGTCGCGGCCACGCCTTCATCGTCAAGCTCGTCGGCCACGGTCAGCAGGCGCTGGACGATCGGTCCGAAGCCCACGAACAGGAGGTCGGCCCCGGAGCGCATGACCTCACCGCGGCCGATGTCGAGCGCCACGCCATCCCGATCGGCCAGGTCCTGGCCGGCGTCGCGCGGATAGAGCAGGCTCATCGGTCCGTCGTGGGCCATGGCAGTCACGACCATGTCGCGCAACTCCTGCTCGTCCTTCGGCGAGCCGATGGCCAGGTTCGGCAGCGAGCGCATGGCGGGCAGCATGAACATGCCCTGGTGGCTCGTGCCGTCCTCGCCGACCAGGCCGGATCGGTCGAGCGCCAGCAGCACCGGCAGGTCGTTCTGGCACACGTCGTGGACGAGCTGGTCGTAGGCGCGCTGGCCGAACGTCGAGTACAGCGCCACGACCGGCCGCATCCCGCCCAGCGCCAGGCCGGCGCCCAGGGCCAGGGCATGCTGCTCGGCGATGCCGACGTCGTGGAAGCGCGCACCGAACGCATCGGCGAAGCGCTGCAGCCCGGTGCCGGTCGGCATGCCGGCCGTGATGGCGGTGATGCGCTCATCGGCTTCGGCCAGGCGGATGAGTTCCTCGACGAAGGTCTGGGTGTATGTCTTGGGCTTGTGCGCCCTGGCAGTGGAGACCGGCAGCGGCTCCTCGGTCGGGTCGATCAGGCACAGGTCGATCGGCGGCAGCGAGGCGCCGTGGAAACTCATCGCGTCGCGCTCGGCGGGCTCGTAACCACGGCCCTTGACCGTCTTGACGTGGACGAGCACCGGCGCCGGAATCTGGAAGGCGGCCTCGAACGCCTCCTCCAGCTCGTCCAGGTCATGACCGTCCAGGACGCCGATGTAGGTGATCCCGATGTCCTCGAAGAAGCCGACCCGCGCCCAGGTGCGCTTGAAGCCCTCCTTGGCCCATCCGAGCAGGTGGTAGGCCGGCTTGCCGACGATGGGCACGCGCGGCAGGACGCGCGCCGTGGCCGACTTCGTCTCCTGGTAGGCGCGCGACAGGCGCATCTTGTTGAGCATGGTGGACAGTCCGCCGACCGATGGGCTGATGCTCATCTCGTTGTCGTTGAGCACGATGAGCATCGGATGCTTGACGTGGCCCAGGTGGTTGAGGGCCTCCATCGTCAGGCCCGAGCCGATGGCGGCATCGCCGACGCACACCGCGATGCGCTGTCTGCGGCCGGGATCGTCTGCCGCACGCAGGTCGCGGGCCGCCGCCAGTCCGACACCGATGCTGACGCCGGTCCCAGCGTGCCCGCCGTCGAAGACATCGTGCTCGGATTCGCTGCGCCGCGGGAAGCCACCGATGCCGCCCAGCTGGCGCAAAGTGCCAAAGCGGTCCCATCGGTCGGTCAGCAGCTTGTGCGCGTAAGCCTGGTGGCCCGTGTCCCACACGATCCGATCGCGCGGCGAGTCCATGACCCGGTGCAGGGCCATGGTGATCTCGACCGTGCCGAGCGAACTCGCCAGGTGCCCGCCGGTGTCGCGCACCGTGCGGATCATCTTCTCGCGCAACTCGGACGCGAGAGTGGCGAGCTGGGCGGACGTGAGGTCGCGCAACTGGCGTGGCTGGTGGATGGTCTCGAGCAAGGCCAACTTCAGAACGTTCCCTCCTTGAGTCGCACGAGAGTATAGGCTCGGCGGCGGTGGCCCTTCAGACGGAAGGCCGGCCGTGAATGTGGCGGTCGGTGCGAATGCTATCGTTCTCGCATGGGACAGTCAGAGCGCGTCGCCACCTTCCGCGCACTCCACCAGGGTGGATGTTTCGTTATCCCCAACCCATGGGACGCCGGCAGCGCCAGGACCCTGGTCAAGCTCGGCTTCCCCGCGCTGGCCTCGACCAGCACGGGCATGGCGTGGTCGCTTGGCATGTCCGATCACCAGGTATCACTGGATGCAGTGCTGGAGCACCTGCGCGCGCTGGTTCGCGCGGTGGACGTGCCGATCAACGCCGACTTCGAGGATGGCTATGCCTCCGAGCCAGAGGCCGTGGGCGAGAACGTAGCCGCGGCCGTCGAGACCGGGATCGCCGGCGTCTCGATCGAGGACTCGACCCATGATCCTGACGAACCGCTGTACGAGTTCGGACTGGCAGTCGACCGGGTCCGGGCCGCCCGCGCCGCCATCGACGCCAGCGGGTCGGGCGTGCTGTTGGTGGGCCGCTCGGAGGGCTTCATCGCCGGCCGCCCCGATCTCGACGAGACGGTGCGTCGCCTGGTCGCCTACTCCGAGGCCGGCGCAGACTGCCTGTACGCGCCGGGCATCCGCACCGATGAGCAGATCCGCGCCGTTGTCGCCGCCGTCGCGCCCAAGCCGGTCAACGTGCTCGTCAGCAGCGACTTCACGACCGTGGCCAGGCTTGCGGAACTGGGCGTGCGGCGCATCAGCGTCGGAGGCGGGCTGGCACGGGCCGCGTGGGGCGGCTTCCTGGCCGCGGCGACCGAGCTGGCCGAACACGGGACGTTCGGCAACTTCGCATCGGCAGCCTCGAGCTCCGAAATCGAGGGGTCGTTCTCGGCGGGTTGACTCAGGCGTCGGCCTCTTCGACGCCCTCGGCCGCGGCGCCGCGGCGGCCGAGTTCGGTGATCGTCAACTCCGCCTCGCGCAGGCGGGTCTCGCAGGCCGCGTGCAGCCGCAGCGCTCGCTTGTAGAGCTCGATGCTCTCCTCCAGTCCAGCGCTCCCCGCCTCCAACGCCTGCACGGTGCGTTGAAGCGCGGCGACCAGCTCGTCGAACGGGCGCTTGGCGAGGTCCACATCGGACAGGGAGGCGAGGTCGAGATCGGAATCGGTCATGACAGCAGGTCCTCGGAGCCGTCGGCACGGGTGCGCTCGACGCGGGCGTCAACGGTACCGCGCGCCACGATGACCTGGAGCGGATCTCCGGCGCTGACCGACGCGGTGTCGCGAACGATCCGGCCGTCCGCGGTGCGCGCGACGGCATAGCCTCGCTCCAGCGTGGCCACCGGCGAGAGGGCACGCATGGCATCGGCCGTGGCAGCCAGGGCGAGGCGGCGGCGTTCGACGCGGTCCGCGAGGCCGCGTGCGCCGCGCTCCAGCAGATCGGCCGCTCCCTGCCGTGCGGCACCGATGTCCGGCGCCAGGTGAGCCAGCGCCCGCGCCTCCGCGTCGAGGTGCCGGCGCTGCACGGCGGCGCGTGCGGTCAGGGCCGTGCCGGCGCGTTCACGCAGGCGCGCCAGGATCACGGGCAGTTGGGTCCCATCCGGCGTGGCGAGTTCGGCCGCGGCACTGGGCGTGGGCGCGCGCAGGTCGGCGGCGAAGTCGGCGAGGGTCGTGTCCGACTCGTGGCCAACCCCGACGATGATCGGGACCGGGCTGTCGGCCACGGTGCGCACGACGCGCTCGTCGTTGAAGCCCCACAGGTCCTCCAGGGACCCGCCGCCGCGGGCCAGGATGATCGTGTCGATGGCGGACTCGGCGTAGAGGCGGCGCAGTGCGCGCACGATGCTCGGCGCCGCGGCGGCGCCCTGCACGCTGGTGGGGCTCAGCACCAACTCGACGATCGGATAGCGGCGGCGCAGCACGTTGTTGATGTCCTGCCACACCGCGCCCTGCTCGGAGGTCACGACGCCGATCCGTCGCGGCCAGCGCGGCACGCCGCGCTTGCGAGATTCGTCGAACAGGCCCTCGCCGGCGAGTTTGCGGCGCAACTGCTCGTAGCGCTGGTGCAGGTCGCCGGCACCGGCCGGCGTGATCGATGTGACGTACAGCTGGTAGGTGCCCTGCGGCTCGTAGACCCGCACGCGACCGTGGATGATGACCGCCATGCCGTGCTCCGGTCGAACGAGCGCGCGCTCGAGTTCCTCGCGGAAGAGCGCGGCTTTGATCTGCGAGCTCGAGTCCTTCAGGACGAAGAAGCAGTGTCCGCTGGCCGGGAACGAGGGCTGGCTGACCTCGCCCTCGACCCAGACGTCGGCGAGGGTCGCATCGGCGTCGAGCAGGCCGCGCACGCGCCGATTCAGGTCGCTGACGCGCAGGATGCGCGGGGCGAGTCGCATCGGCTGGCTGGTTGGCGCCTCTGGCGGGTCGGAGGAACCCGAATCCCAGAGCGATCGCTGGTCGAAGCCCACGGCCGTCAAGCGCCCTCGACGGGAAGATCCATCGATCGCGCCGCGTCGGCCTGGCGTCGATCGAAGGTCAACAGCACCAGTGGTCTCGGCATGCGGTCGGCCGCCGCCAGGTGCACCGCGTCCAGCGTTCGAGCCCCGTGGTCGCAGCCGATCTCGGCCGCGCGGTCCAGGCACGCCGCGTCAACGGGGATGACGTGACACCGATCCCAGTCCTCGCGCAGCCGCTGCCAGACGTCCGGCTGCTCGTCCGCGGTGAAGCCAAGCATGCACAACGTGATCTCGGTTTCCGTCCGAGCCATCACCGATGCGGCCCATTCGCGATCCTCGTCCATCCGTCGCACCACTAGGTCGGTGCCCGGTTCGTCGACATAGCGCTTGACGAGCGCCGAGGTGTCGAGGAACAGCATCAGCGTTCGCGCAGCTCGTGCAGGATGTCGGAACTTGACTGGCTGGACGGTGCTCGCAGCGGGCGAGGCTGGCTCGGGGGAGTTCGTACGCGTGGCGCCACGACGGAGCCGGTCGTGATCAGTTCCTCGAGGCTGCTGGCACGCTCTGCGGCTCTGACCGGCCCGATCTCCGCCGCAGGAATGCCGTCGACGGTGATGATCAGGCGCTCGCCGGCGCGCGCTCGACGCACGAGCCTGCTCGCCTGGTTCCTGAGCTCCCTCACCGCGATCCGTTCGAGTTGCTCCATGTCCCGAGTGTAGCACATGGACTACACATCCGCGTGGTGCCCTTGAGCGGCGGTCGGACGGCGGCGGCTATTCGTAACCCGCGCCGTTACGAATGGCCCCGAAGACCCTACTGCACCCGGGTGACGTATTCGCCGGTGCGGGTATCCACGCGCAGCGTGTCGCCCTCGTTGACGAACAGCGGCACCTGGACCACGAGACCGGTCTCGAGCGTGGCCGGCTTCTTGGCGCCGGTGGCGGTATCGCCGGCAAAGCCCGGATCGGTCTGGGTGACCCGCAGGTCGACCGTCACCGGCAGGTCCACGCCGAGTACCTCGCCATCGTGGGTGCTGACGAAGACATCGGTGTTCTCCAGCAGGTAGCGCGCGTCATTGCCGAGCATGGCCGCGCCGATGGCGAACTGGTCGTACGTCTCGGTGTCCATGAAGTGGTACGCGTCGCCGTCGTTATAGAGGTACTGGGCCTTGCGCTGTTCGACGCGGGCCCTTGGCCAGCGTGTGCCGGCCTGGAACGTACGCTCGATGATGTCGCCCTTGCGCACGTTCTGGAGCTTCATGCGGACCTGGGCCGAGCCGCGGGCCATCTTGATGTGGCTCCAGTCGAGGACCTTCATGAGGTCGCCGTCGAGCTCGATGATGACGCCCTTCTTGACGTCGCCGGTGCTGATCAAGCGGTTATCTCCTGCTGTTGAACCGATGCGGTGCGGCGCTCAGGATAGCGTTCCTTGGCGGCGGGGCTGCGTTTTGGGTCACATTCAGACCGGGGCTGCACCGGTCCGGCGATTGGGACTGCCCACTGGCCGATCCGCCCGGATTCGGTGCCGGATTCAGACCCCGGCCTGCAGGATGACCCGAATCTGGCCCTGCGGCAGATCCGGTGCCGACCCCATCTGAATCTGGCGCTTCGTGACGCCGCTCACGGTCGGCGCTCGACGTCGCCCGCGAACGGAAGACCGGCCAGGTGCACCCGCCCCTTGCATTCGTGAGCCGAATGGTTGGCCAGAATGGCGGCGCGGATCGGCGGATCAGCCGATGACGAAGCGGGTTCCATGCCGCTGGTCTGGTCAGCTGGTCTGGTCAACCCTCAGCCGATGACGATCGGCTCGCGAGGCGCGCTGCCCTCGTGAGCGGCTGTCAGGAGGCTCGCTGGAGGATCCGGAACCCCCGCGCCCGCATGACGCGCTCGACATCGTCGGCGAATGGGAGGCCATCCAGGTTGACACCGATCCGAGCCGGCGACAGCAGCTCGATCCCAATCACCGATCCGTCCGCTGCGAAGTTGACGCCTCTCGAGTCATCCAGCCGCTCCTGCCGATCCCACGGCTGGTCGGACACCTGGAGGTAGGCGGCGTCGACCGACTCGTCGTACTCCAGCAGTAGATGGGTCATCGCCGTTCGCCCTTGCGCCACACGGTCACCACTCGACCATCGATTCTATCAACCACCACCTCAATCGCTCCGTCCGGGAAGTAGCGGGTCCGTATCTCACGCTCTCGGTCGTGATCTGATCCGCGCGTCTCATCAGGCCAGACATACGTCGTTTCGACATCGTCCAACGCAATCCGCTCACGCGCAGCTTCGCGTCGAGCATGACGACTAATCAGATCCTCAAACGGCACCCGGCAAGTGTCGTGCGCGCCGCTTATCCAGCGATTGCCGGCGGCTTACGCGTGCACGAGCGCAGGCTTGCGGTAGCGTAGGTGCATGAAGCTCGACCCGCGCTCGGCCACTCTCCGGTCGCTCATCGAAGAAGCATCCCCAGCGACGTTGACGATCTACGATGAGGACGGACACGCCCTGACTTCACCTGTGTGGTTCCGCCTCGTGGAGGATGTGTTCGAGGTCGTCGTTGCCGACGGCGATCCCAAGTTGAAGTACCTGCGACGCGATCCACGTTGCCTGCTGCTGATCTTCGAGACCGTTCGGCCATTTCGAGGTGTCGCGGTCAACGCCGTGGCCTCGATCTCCCCGGACGCCGGTGCCCATGCCCGGCTGGACATCGCGTCTCGGTATCTTGGCCCGGAGGACGGTCGTGCCTATGCCGATCTCGCCCGCAGGCCGCCCGGATTCGTCATCGGTCTCCCGCTCTCATCAGCGAGGGCCTGGGATCTGGCCGACAAGCTGCCCTGATGATCGGCGCACCCGCCCCTCACGCGTGGCCAAACGAGCGACACCAGCAACAGCCAACCCCCGCTTCTCACCGACCGGCGAGCACGCGGCCAAGAAGCGGACGGTCATCC
>JADLBB010000069.1 GCA_020848055.1 Chloroflexota bacterium
ACGGCTGGATCCTCTCGGAGCGACCGATGGCTTCGGACGGCGGCGTCGTCGGCTCAACGTGGTTCGTCGCCACCGGACCGAACGGAGAAGAGGTTCCGATCGAGGCGATGGGCCTGGGCATTGGCCAGGGCTGACCGCGGCGGCGGGTACAATTCGGCGATCCCGCGCCGCAGGCGCGCATCGGTTCATCAGTTGCTGGAGGCCTCGCGATCGCCATGCTCCTCGATGGCAAGAAGCTGCTCATCACCGGCGTCCTGACCGACGACAGCATCGCGTTCGCGGTGGCGAAGGTGGCGCAGGAGGCGGGCGCCGAGATCCTGCTGACCAACGTCGGCAAGGGCGTGCGCCTGACCGAGAAGGTGGCTCGCAAGCTGCCTACCACGCCCGACGTGCTGCAGATGGACGTCAACAATCCCGATGACGTCGCCGCCGTGGCCGCCGACGTGACCCGCCGCTGGGGGCGGCTGGACGGCGCGCTGCACTCGATCGGCTTCATGCCCCAGGACGCGCTGGGCGGCAACTTCCTGTCGGCGCCGTGGGAGAGCGTCGCCTTCGGATTCCAGACCTCGGCCTTCTCGCTCAAGGCGCTGGCGGTTGGACTGCTGGAGCCGATGAAGGCGGCCGGCGGCGCCTCGATCGTGACGCTCACCTTCGACGGCCGCTACGCCTGGCCGATCTACGACTGGATGGGCGTCGCCAAGGCCGGCCTGGAGGCCACCACCCGCTACCTGGCGCGGGACCTGGGCGAGCACAACATCCGCGTCAACTCGGTTTCGGCCGGACCGATCCGGACCATGGCCGGCAAGTCCATCCCCGGCTTCGACGCCATTGCCGGCTCATGGGCGCCGCGCGCCCCGCTGGCCTGGTCTCTGTCCGACGCGACCCCGGTCGGCCAGATGTGCGCCTTCCTGCTGTCGGACTGGGCCTCCATGACGACCGGCGAGATGATCCACGTCGACGGCGGCTACCACGCGTTGGGGGCGGACTTCAGGCGCTAGGACGATCCATCGGGCGCCACGAACACCGTGGTGTAGAGCTCGGCGATGTGTGCCTCGATGATGGTCACGGCGTGGGCGGCCGCGCGCCGCTCGATGGCGTCGACCAGGGCCGCGTGCTCCCGGTTGGACGCCCGCAGGTAGCTCATCGGATAGGGGAGGTAGAAGCGGTACAGGCGACCGAGCGTCTCGGCCAGTTCGCGCACCGCCTCCGTGGACCCCGAGATGGCGGCCACTTCCAGATGGAACCTGGGATCGATGCGCCGGAAGTCAGTCAGCGTCTGCGCCTCGTCCATGCCGCGCACCATCTCGCGCAGGCGCGCCACATCGTCCTGGGTCGCGCGCATGGCCGCCAGGTGGACCGTCCCGCACTCGAGCACCAGCCGATAGTCGATCAGCCTGAGGACCTCGCCGCTCGAGGCTCGGTAGGCCTCGAACTCGCGGAGGACCTGGCGCGGCGGATCAGCGGCCACGAACGTGCCGCCATGGCGCCCGCGCCGACGCTCCAGCACGCCCCGATCAGCGAGGAGTTGCAGCGCGCGTCGCACCGTTGCGGCTGAGACCCCGAAAGTCCCTGCCAATTCTGCCGCGGCCGGTAGGCGCTCGCTCGGGCCCAGCATGCCAAGGTCCACCGCCAAGCCGATGCGAACCGCAGTGTGTCCGAGTGCCCCGGGGCCGGTCTCGTGCGCGATGGCTGGCAGATGAGTTCGGCGGGCGGCGGGCTTCCGGTGCGAGGTGGGCATGCAAGGCAGCGTACATCGGCTTTTCACGAGACGCCGTGGAGGGTTCCAGGCGCTCTCGACTCTTGACATGCGTCCCTGGCGTCGTAGTCTAGGGCGATTAGTGTCCAGCCTGAGCACTTAAGAGGGGAGGAAGGAACGGAGGACGGACCGTGGCTGAGGGCCAATACCAGCAGGAACTGCACCGCGAGGTGGGAGTCTGGGGGAACATCGCCATCACCCTCTCGGGGGTCACGCCGGCGTCCACGGTCTTCATCATCATCCCGCTCATCATCATCACCGCCGGGACCGGTGCGTTCCTGGCCCTGCTGTTCGCCGCGATCATCGGCGTGTTCATGGCCTTCTGCTGGGCGGAGCTGGGTGCAAAGTGGCCCATCGCCGGTGGCGACTACGCCCTGGTGTGGCATGCGTTCCGCGGGCGATGGGGCCAGCTCGGCAGCGCGATAAGCTTCATCGAGTTCGCACTCATGCTCGGCGCCATCGCCTTCATCCCGGCGGTCATCGCCCTGGGCACGGCCCAGTATCTCGCGAACGTGGTGACGATCGACACCCGGATCGCCGGCGCGGTCGTCTGCCTCGTCACCGCTGGGATCGCCATCCTCCGCATTCGAACCAACGCGGTCCTGACCGGCATCTTCCTTGCCATCGAGTTGCTCGCCCTGCTCATCCTGGTCGTGCTGGGCATCGCCAACCTGCATGCGGATCGCCTGGGCATGCTGTTCAGCGGGTGGCAGCTGGGCACGGCCGATGGGGGCCTTGCCGCCGTCCCATTCGGCGTCATCCTGACCGCCACCGCGGTCGGCGTTTTCGCCTACAACGGGTATGCGAACGCGGTCAACTTCTCGGAGGAGACCAAGGGATCGAGTCGCAACGTCGCGGTGGCCATCCTGATCTCGCTGGTCGTCACCGTCCTCGCCGAACTGATCCCCACCACCGCGGTCATCGTCGGGGCGCCGGATCTCGCGACCGTGACGACCGATCCGCTGCCGATCACCTACTTCCTGAACGAGTTGGGCGGGACCACCCTCGACACGATCGTGTCGCTCGGCATCGTGGTGGCCATCATCAATGCCGTTCTGGCCATCATCCTGTCCTACGGCCGGATCATCTATGCCTCCGCTCGGGACCGGGCGTGGCCGGGTCCGATCAACGCCTGGCTGGCATCGGTCCATTCGCAGTACAAGACCCCCTGGGTCGCGACCGCCTTGGTCGGCATCGTCAGCGCGATCCTGTGCATGACGGTGGACCTCAATACCCTGATCACCCTCACCGGCGCGAACCTGGTGGTGGACTACGCGCTCATCGCACTCGCGGCGCTGGTCGCACGCGCGGCGGGAGCGACCGCGGGCAGCCCGTACCGGATGCCGTTCTGGCCCCTGCCGCCGATCCTCGCACTGCTGGCCCTGGTGTATGTCACTACGCAGCAGGGCCTCATCTACCTGCAGGTGACCGGGGCCACCATCGGGATCGGCTTCGTGTACTGGCTGATCGTGATCCTGCCGCAGCGCGGACGCGCCTGGAACCTCAAGGAACCACTCCGCGACGAGACGATGTAGGAGGCCGGCCATGTCTGCAGATCCGCTCCACGCGACGCCGTCTGGCAAGCCACGCGCCCGATCCCTGGATATCCCGTTCGCCGGTGCGCCCGGAGCGTGGAATGCCATCACCGATGTGCCTGGCTTGGAACTGGGCTACGTCACGCTGGTCTCGGGCACCGATGTCCGAACCGGCGTGACCGCCATACATCCACGCGGCCGTGGCAACCCCGGCGACCCGTGCTTTGCGGGCTATCACTCGCAGAATGGCAACGGTGAGATGACCGGTGTGTCGTGGATCAACGAGTCGGGCAGCTTTGCCGGACCGATCTGCGTCACCAACACGCATGCCGTGGGCGTGGCTCACGGCTCGATCGTGCGCTGGACCGCCATCCACCACCCGGCCATCGCCGAGGCCTGGCTCCTGCCCGTGGCCGCCGAGACCTGGGACGGCTACCTCAACGACATCAACGGCGGCCACGTGAACGAGGCGGTCGGGGTGCAGGCGCTGGAGTCCGCGGCGACCGGCCCGGTCGATGAGGGCTCGGTTGGGGGTGGCACCGGCATGAACTGCTATGGCTACAAGGGCGGCTCGGGGACGGCATCTCGCTTGGTTGATTATGCCGGCACGACCTACACCGTCGGCGTCTTCCTGCAGGCCAACTTCGGGGCTCGGTCCGAGCTGACCATCGCTGGCGTTCCCCTGGGCGCGCTGCTGGCCGACGACGACCCGATGACCGAGTTCTTCTCGGTGCCACCGGGCGCCGGCTCCTGTATCGCGATCGTCGCGACCGATGCGCCGCTGCTCTCCGACCAATGCCGCGCCTTTGCCCGCCGCGTGACGCTGGGCCTGGCACGCACCGGCACGACCGGCTCCCACTTCTCGGGCGACCTGTTCCTGGCCTTCTCAACCGCCAATCCCGGAGCGATTACCCCAGGATCCAAGAGCCTGTACGGGGCCGGTGAGCGCGGATACGACGAGCTGCGCTTCATTCCGTGGGGCTATCTCGATCCGTTCTACGAGGCCGTGGTCCAGGCGACCGAGGAGGCCGTCATCAACGTGCTGGTCACCAACGAGGAGATGATCGGCTTCCGCGGGCATCGCACGCCGGGCCTCCCGCGCGAGCGGGTCGCCTCGATCCTGCGTGAGCGAGGGGTCATCGCGTAACGGGTCCGCGCCGCTCCAGGTCGAGCAGGAAGCGCTTTGCGGCCACGCCGCCGCCGTAGCCGCCCAGCCCGCCGCCGGTCGCGATCACCCGGTGGCAGGGGATGATGAT
>JADLBB010000070.1 GCA_020848055.1 Chloroflexota bacterium
GCCTCGACGCTCTTGATCAGGTTGTCGGGCCCGAACCCGTCCATGAGCGCGCCATAGTAGTAAGCGTCGCCCTGGAACTCCTCGCTGAAGTTCTGCATGCGGTCGAAGTTGATCTTGACCGCCTCGGCGTTGAACGGCGTTCCGTCGTGGAACTTCACGCCCTGGCGCAGGTGGAAGACGTAGGTCGTGTCGGCGGGGCCACCCTCCCAGCTCTCGGCCAGCACGCCGACGAGCTCGTTGGTCGATCCGGGCGCGAGGTCCACGAGCGGCTCGTAGATCTGCTGCAGGATTCGGAACGACTCGCCGTCGCTGGTGAGTGCCGGGTCAAGGCTCGCGGCCAGGCGAGCGCCGGCGAAGACCAGCGTGCCACCCTGTACCGGGCCGCCCGGCTCCGATGGCTCCGGGGCCTGGGACGTGGGGGCCTGCGAGGTCGGGGCCTGCGATGCCCCCGTTGACGGGCTGGCGCCGGACGGCCCACAGGCCGCCAGGATCAGCGCCAGGACCGCAAGAGCGGAGAACCATCTCCAATTGCGCATCCATGCTCCTCCAAATAAACCGGTTGGCTGGACCACCGCTCCGGTCGCGTTCGGCCATTGCCGGTGATCCGGGCCTGATCCTCTCTCCAAGGGCGCCGCGTTGGGCGCACGGGAATGATCCATGGTACCCGCCGTGTCCATACCTATGCAGGCGATGCCGTTTCCTCATCGCCGTCGTGGGCCCAGCGCAGGTCCGGCCGGCGCGCTGCGGCGGCCTCGTCCAGGCGGCCGACCGGGGTGGTCACCGGCGCGCGACGGACGGAGTCGGGGTCGGCCGCGACCTGCCCGGCAATGTCGTGCATGACGCTCACGAACCGGTCGAGCGTCTCGAGGCTCTCGGTCTCGGTGGGCTCGATCAGCATGGCCTCCTCGACGATGAGCGGGAAGTAGATCGTCGGCGGATGCATCCCGTGGTCCAGCACGGCCTTGGCGATGTCGAGCGTGCTGACGCCATGCTCGCGCTTCTGGCGCCGGCCGCTGAACACGACCTCGTGCTTGTTCGGCCGGTCATACGGCAGGTCGTAGGCATCGCGCAGCCGCACGCGCAGGTAGTTGGCTGCCAGAACGGCGTCCTCGCTGATGGTGCGCAGG
Source organism: Chloroflexota bacterium (assembly GCA_020848055.1). GTDB lineage: Bacteria > Chloroflexota > Limnocylindria > QHBO01 > QHBO01 > JACDBZ01. The sequence continues at coordinate 1,128 of JADLBB010000070.1, forward strand.
CCGGGCCCGCCGTTCGATCGGATGTAGGTATAGGCGCGCACGAACATCCCGAAGTTGCCGTGGCAGCTGCGAACCTTGCCGATGCTCCGCGGCCGATCCGCATCAAGCGCGAACCGAGCCCCCGGTGTCGAACGTCCGGCCCAGGCGTTGGCTCGAACCTCGGCCGGGTCCCCCTCCGCCAGGACGGGGATCGGCGCTGGCAGATACGGTTCCAACCGTTCGCCGACGCCCACCGGCCCGGCGCCGGGCCCGCCGCCGCCGTGCGGCGTGCTGAACGTCTTGTGCAGGTTGAAGTGCATCACGTCGAAGCCGGCGGCACCCGGCCGGAAACGTCCGAGAATGGCGTTGAGGTTGGCGCCGTCCATGTAGGCGATGGCGCCCGCCTCGCGCACGGCGGCCACGACCTGGTCGATCTGGTCCTCGAAGATGCCGAGCGTGCTGGGATTGGTGATCATCAGGGCCGCCACGTCGGGCCCGAGGGCGCCGCGCAGCGCCCCGAGGTCGATGCCGCCACGCTGGTTGGACGGGATCGTGACCGTCTCGTAGCCGACCATGGTGGCGGTGGCCGGGTTTGTGCCGTGCGCGGAGTCGGGCACGAGCACCTTGCGTCGCTGCTCTCCCTCGCCGTTGTCGCGGTGGAAGGCGCGAGTCATGAGCATGCCGGTCAGTTCGCCGTGGGCGCCGGCGGCGGGCTGCAGGCTGACGGCGCAGAAGCCGCTGATGTCCTCCAGCAGTTCGGCCAGCAGCCACATCAGCTCCAGGCTGCCCTGGGCCAGCGGCTCGGGATCGAACGGGTGCGAGTCGGCCAGGCCAGGCAGGGCGGCGGCCCACTCGTTGACCTTGGGGTTGTATTTCATCGTGCACGAGCCGAGCGGATAGAAGTTCAGGTCGATCGCCTGGTTCAGATGCGCGAGCCGGTTGTAGTGACGCAACAGCTCCAGCTCGCTCAACTCCGGCAGACCGGGCGCCGCGGCTCGTCGGGCGAACTCGGGCACCACGGGTTGGCCGATCGCAGCGGCGCGCGCGCGCTCGCTCGCCGCTGGAAACCTGACGGCACGCCGTCCCGGGCGCGATCGCTCGAACACGAGCGGCTCCACCACGGACTCCGACGTCCCGCCAGTGGCCCCCGAGAACGCCGAGCCGCGGCCGGAGGGATCGTGGACGCCGGGGGCGTCGGCCACGCTCATCGGGTCGCGGCCAGCGCTTCGACCAGGCGGTCGATGTCGTCATCGGTCGTCAACTCGGTCGTCGCCAGCAGCAGCGTGTCGCGCAGGTCCGGCTCGTCGCGCTCGGCCAGGTGACCCGCGACGATCCCCTGCTCGACGAGCGCCGCGTGGCGCCGGGCCGCGTCCGGCACGGTGACGGTGACCTCGGCGAAGTACGAGCCGCCGAAGCGCCGGCGCGCCAGGCCGGCCGACTCGAGCGCGGTCACCAGGTGACGGGCCTGCGTGATCGACAGCTCGGCGACCTCGCGCAGCCCCGACGGCCCGACCGCCGCCAGGTAGGTGGTGGCGGCGAGCGCCATGAGTGCCTGGTTGGTGCAGATGTTGCTGGCGGCCTTCTCACGCCGGATGTGCTGCTCGCGCGCCTGCAGGGTCAGGACGTAACCGCGGCGACCCTCGACGTCGCGCGTCGCGCCCACAAGGCGCCCGGGCATCTGTCGCACCGAGCCCATGCGGGCCGCCATCAGTCCGACGAACGGTCCGCCGAAGCTGGCCGGGATGCCGAGCGGCTGCCCCTCGGCGGCGACGATGTCCGCGCCGTACGCACCGGGCGCCTCCAGTATCGACAGGGAGGTCGGCTCCACGACGGCGACGAGTTGTGCCCCGGCGGCGTGTGCCACCTCGGCCAGGTCGCGCATCGGCTCGATCTGGCCGTGGAAGTTCGGCTGGGCCGCCACAAGGCATGCGGCGTCGCTGCCGAGCGCGGCCGCGGCGACGGCCGGATCGGTCGTTCCGGTGCCGCCCTGCGACAGGTCGATCGGGACCGTGACGATCTCGATCCCCGGCCCGGAGCAGTAGGTGGCCAGCACGCGTCGGGTGTCCGGGCTCACTCCCGCCGACACGGCGATGCGGTCGCGGCGCGTCAGGCGGCATGCCATGAGGGCCGCCTCGGCCGTGGCGGTGGCCCCGTCGTAGTGCGACGCGGTCGCCACCTCCATGCCGGTCAGCTCGCAGATGAGCGACTGGAACTCGTAGATGCTCTGCAGCGTGCCCTGGCTGACCTCCGGCTGGTACGGCGTGTAGGCGGTCGCAAACTCGGGCCGCCCGATGACCTCGCCCACCACCGCCGGCACCAGGTGCCGGTACACGCCCGCGCCGAGGAAGCTGACCTCGGGGATCCGGTTGCGTCGCGCAAGGCGAGCCAGTTCGGCGCGGACCTCCTGTTCGGCCAGGGGCGGCGGAACGTCCCAGCCGCCGGCACGAACCGATGCCGGGATGTCATCGAACAGCTCGTCAACCGACGCGACGCCGATGGCGGCGAGCATCGTCGCCCGATCCGCATCGGTGTGGGGAGAGTAGGTCATGCCGGACGGGGCGGGCGTTGTCAGTTGGTCTCGGCGGCGTAGGCGGCGGCGCTCAGCAGGGTGTCGAGCTGGCCGGGATCCGACAGCTCGACGCGAAGGATCCAGCCCTCGCCGAACGGGTCGGAGTTGAGCAGCTCGGGGGCATCGCGCAGCGCATCGTTGACTTCCACCACGTTGCCCGACACCGGCGCGTACAGGTCGCTGACCGCCTTGACGCTCTCGATCACGCCGAACGTGGCGAACTGGGTCAGGACGGATCCGACCTCGGGCAGCTCGACGTATACGATGTCGCCGAGCTCGTCGGCGGCGAAACTGGTGATGCCCACCGTGGCGAGGTCTCCATCGGCCCGCACCCATTCGTGCTCTCGCGAATAGACGGCATCGTCCGGATAGCTCATCGGTGGCAGATTCCTCCTTCGATCGGTTTCGGTTCAGTCACGTGGGCGCCGGTAGAACGGCAACTTTACCTGCTCGGCTCGCTGCGGACGGTCGCGTACGACGACCTCGACCTCGCTGCCGATGCCGGCGGCCGGCGCGACCACCAGGGCCATCGCGATCTTCGTGCCGAGCGTCGGCGACAGGGTGCCGCTGGTGACGTGGCCCACCGGCTGACCCCCGGAGCGAACCTCGTAGCCGGCGCGCGGGATGGCGTTGTCGATCATGCACAGCCCGACCAGGCGACGCGTGGGTCCCGCCTGCTGGACCGCCTGCAGCGCGGCGCGCCCGATGAACTCGCCCTTCTCCAGCTTGACCACGCGGCCCAGGTTGACCTCGTACGGGTTAGTCCCACGGCTCAGCTCGTTGCCGTACAGCGGCATGCCGGCCTCCAGCCGCAACGTGTCGCGTGCGCCGAGCCCGCACGGCCGCAGGCCGAGCGGCCGACCGGCCGACTCGATGGCCGTCCACAGCTCGGCCGCCCGGGTCGCGTCGCAGAAGAGCTCGAAGCCATCCTCGCCGGTGTAGCCGGTGCGCGCGACACGGCACTCGATCCCGGCGACGGTGCCCGACACGGCGTGGTAGTAGGCGAGATCGTCGAGCGCCACGTCGGTCAGGCCGGCCAGTAACTCTGCCGCCCGCGGACCCTGCGGAGCGACGAGCGCGGTTCGGTCGCTGCGGTCCTCGACGGTCACACCGAAGTCACCGCGTTCGACCAGTGCGCTCAACTGCGCGATGACCGCGTCGCGGTTGGAGGCGTTGCAGACGATCCAGAAGCGCTCGTCGTCGAAGCGATAGACGATGAGGTCGTCGATGATGCCGCCGTCGTCCTGGCACAGCATCGAGTACTGCGCCGCGCCCGGAACGAGGGCCCCGGGATCGCTGACGAGAGCGTAGCGCAGGAACGCGACCGCCTCCTCGCCCCGGATCTCGACCTCGCCCATGTGCGACAGGTCGAACAGGCCGACCGCCTCGCGCACGGTCCGATGCTCGTCGAGGATGGAGGCGTACTGGATCGGCA
>JADLBB010000071.1 GCA_020848055.1 Chloroflexota bacterium
AGGTCCGCCTCGGACGGCGAGGATCCAAGCTCGGACAGCAGCCGATCGGTCCGATCGCGCGGGCCCAGCACGCCCAGGTAGCCAAGGCCGCGTCCGAGAAAGCCTGCGACGAACGCCGCATCGCGCACGTAGTCGTGGCTCATGACGACGGCGGCGGTCCAGGCGCCGGCATCGGTCGCGGCGCCCGCGTCGGCGGGTTCGGCGTCCAGCACGCGAGCGCCGGCGAAGCGGCCCGGCTGCAGGATCGAGCGGCGCGGGTCCACCACGTCCACTCGCCAGCCCTGGCGCAACCCGGCCGCGACCAGCGGCGCGGCATCGGGCCCGGCCCCGCACACGACCAGGTGCAGCGGCGGCAGGATGGGATCCAGCACGACGTCGCCGATCCGAACCGGGCGCCCGTGCGCGACCGCCATGGCGGCGCGCTCGCCCAACGCATCGGCCGTCGACGCCGCTAGGTGGCGGCGCTCGCCGGCCAGGTCGGTCAACAGGTAGCTCGCCCGGCGTTCATGACGGGCGGCGGCCAGTGCGTCGAGGGTGTCGGCGGCCATCGCCGGCGGCTCGGCCAGCAGCTCGAGCACGCCGCGACATCCGAGACCCATGCCCCACAGTTCGTCTCCCTCGCCGGAGTGGTCGATGGTGACGATCAGTGGCGCATCATCGGCCAGGGCCTGTCGGGCGAGGCGCGCGGCCTCCTCCTCCAGGCAGCCGCCGCTGATGATCCCAATCGGGGCGCCCTCGGCCGGCACCAGCAGCCGCGCGCCGGGCCGGCGGTACGACGACCCGCGGACCGAGATGACCGTCGCCAGTCCCACGGGCATGCCCGCTGCGCGCAGCTCCTCTGCCGCCGACAGGATGGCCTCGATCTCGCTCACCCACCCGATGCTAGCGCCTACCATCGGCGCAGGATGACCTCGACATTCCTTGACGAACTCGCGACGGCGCTCCCCGACCTCCGCCTCCTGACCGATGCGGCCGACCGCGAGTCGTACCGGCGCGACGAGACCGCGCACCACGAACCCGGGCTGCCGCTCGCGGTGGCCCTGCCGCAAACCACCGTCGAGGTGGCCGCGATCATGCGTCTCGCGACCGAGCACCGCGTGCCGGTCGTGCCGCGCGGGGCTGGGTCCGGCCTGTCCGGTGGATCGGCGGGCGTCGACGGCGCACTGACCATCGCCCTGACGCGCATGAACGTCATCATCGAGATCGACCGCGACAACCTGTGCGCGGTGGTCCAGCCCGGCGTCATCAACGCCGAACTCAAGGCGACGGTGGCGGCCGAGGGCCTGTTCTACGCGCCGGACCCGGCCAGCTACGAGTTCTGTTCGATCGGCGGCAACATCGGCACCAACGCCGGCGGGCTGTGCTGCGTCAAGTACGGCGTCACGCGCGACGCGGTGCTCGGCCTGGAGGTGGTGCTCGCCGACGGTCGGATCATCAGAACCGGTGGGCGCAACATCAAGGACGTGGCCGGCTACGCCCTGACGCAGTTGTTCGTCGGATCACAGGGGACGCTGGGCATCGTGACCGAGGCGACGCTGCGACTCCGACCCGCACCGCCACCGAAGCGGACGCTGCTCGCCTTCTTCCCCGCCCTGGATGCCGCCGGGGCGGCGGTGGCGGCCATGACGCGCGCCGGGATCGAGCCGTGCACGCTGGAACTCATGGACCGCGTCACGATCGCGGCCGTTGACGATTGGCACCACCTTGGCCTGGACCGTTCGGCCGCCGCGCTGCTGCTGATCGAGTCCGACCGTCCGGGCGACGCCGCAACGGACGAACTGGCACGCGCCGAGGCCTGCTGCACCGATGCCGGCGCGAGCTCGATCGAACGAGCGACAACCGAGATGGAGGCCGACTGGCTGCGCCAGGTCCGCCGCCTGGCCTTCCGAGCCATGGAACGCCTGGGCATCTCGCGCATGGAGGACGTCGGCGCGCCACGCTCACGGCTGCCGGAGTTGCTGGCGGCCATCGAGCGGGTCGCCGCCGCGCACGACGTGCGCTGCGGCACGTTCGGCCACGCCGGCGACGGCAACCTGCACCCGACGTTCGTCTGGGACCGCGGCGATGCCGCCGCCGAGGAGCGAGCGCAGGCCGCCTCCGAAGACCTGTACCGCGCGGCCATCGCGCTGGGTGGGACGGTGACCGGCGAGCACGGCATCGGCGCCGCCCGGCGCCCGTTCCTGGTCGAGCAGGTCGGAGCCGATGCGGTCGAGGTCATGCGCGCCATCAAGGCGGCCCTCGACCCGCTCGGCATCCTCAACCCGGGGAAGGTGGTCTAGGCGCGCGACAGCGGGGTCCGAAGCTCGGCGAGGCGTCCATCGGCACGCGGTCCGGCGATTGGCCCGGTCCATCGGTCCAGTAGGCGGTCTCAAAGGCGCGGCGCTGCGGCTTGTGGGTGAGACTTGCGTCGCGTGCGTCGGGGCGCACGTAACTGAGAACTTCAGCCCGATTCCGACCGAATCGTGCGCTGCTGCGCACAGCTTGGGCTGAAGCTACCCCAAAATCGGCCCAACTTCTCAGATGTGTGCGCCGGGGCGCAAACGGAGCGGTCCACCGCGGCACGCACTCGGCGCACCTCGCGAACGGCCTGGGGAACGGACGCCTCAGGGGTGGCTGTGCTGCTCCAGGCGACGGCGATCGGTCGATTCGAGCTGGATGGTCGAGTGCTCGAAATCGAAGTCATCGGACAGGCATTGGCACAGCTCGTCGAGGACGGCGGGCGGATAAGCCGATGGCTCGATCACGACGTGCGCCGAGATGACGTGCTTGCCCGAGGTCAGGGTCCAGGCGTGGACGTCGTGGATGTCCACCACCCCGGCCGCCCCGAGCAGATGTGTCCGCAACTCGCCGATGTCCACCCCGCGCGGCGTGGACTGCATCAGCACCTCGGTCGCCTCACTCAGCAGCGACCAAGTGCGCGGCACGATCAGCAGCGCCACCAGCACCGATGCGATCGTGTCGATCGGGGTCCAGCCGGTGGCCAGGATCACCACACCGGCCACGATGACTGCGACCGACCCGAGCATGTCACCCATCACCTCCAGGTAGGCACCGCGCAGGTTGAGGCTGCGTTGGGCCCCGGCGTGCAGCAGCCCCATCGAGACGACGTTGACGGCGAGGCCGGCGATGGCGATGGCCAGCATCGGCACCGGCAGGACGTCGGGTGGCGCCCCGATGCGCGAGATGGCCTCGACCATGACCACCACCGCCACGACCAGCAGGATGACCGCGTTGATGACCGCCGCCAGGATCTCGACGCGCGCGTAGCCGAACGAGCGTTCCGGGGTCGCCGGGCGGCGCGCGATGCGGATGGCCAGCAGGGCGATGGCCAGGCCGCCGGCGTCGGTGGCCAGGTGGCCCGCATCGGCCAGAAGCGCGAGGCTGTTGGTCAGGATGGAGCCAACGACCTCGACCACCGCGAAGGCCAGCACCATGGCAAGCACCGCCAGCAGCTGGCGCGAGCCAGCCGAGGCTGCAGTCTCGTGCTCGTGCGGGCTCATGGTCGGAACAGTACGCCGGGGTTGAGGATGCCGGACGGGTCCCAGGCATCCTTGATGGCGCGCATGGCCGCCACGGCCGCCTCGCCGCGATCGCGGACCAGCCAGTCCACCTTGGCCACGCCGATGCCGTGCTCGGCGCTCACGCTCCCGCCCAGCTCGAGCACCAGCTCGAGCACCGCGTCGTCCACCGCGGGGTCATCGGGCCCCGGGCCGAGGACGTTGACGTGCAGGTTGCCGTCGCCCACGTGTCCGTAGACGATCGTGCGCGCGGCCGGGTCGGCCTCCGCCACGGCTGCCGGGACACGCTCCACCAGCTCCGCGTACCGGTTCAGCGGAACGGACACGTCGAGCTTGTGTGGCACGCCATCGGCGTTGATGGCCTCGGTGTGGCGCTCGCGCAACTGCCACAACCGATGCCGTCCGCCCTCATCGTCCGCCAGCACGGCATCATCCGCCAGGCCCTGTCCCTCCAGGCCCGAGGCGAGCGCACCGGCGACGTCGGCGACGGCATCGCCGGCCTCCACCAGCAGGTAGAAGGGGTGCCGCGCGGCCATCGGCGCCGCCAACCCGCCGTGGCCCAGGACCAGGTCGAGGCCGTCGTCGGTGAACAGCTCGATTGCCATGACCGATGCCAGCCCGCGCCGCAACGTGCTCGCGACGGCGACGGCGGCTCGCGCACTCGCCAGGCCGATGACCGCCACCGCCCGATGTTCCAGCCGCGGCACCAGGCGGAGTCGAACCGAGGTGATGACGGCCAGCGTCCCCTCGCTTCCCGCCAACAGCCCCGCCATGTCGTAGCCGGTGTTGTCCTTCGCCATCCCGGGCAGGCGGCGCAGTATCGTGCCGTCGGCCATGACCGCCTCGAAGCCGCCGACCTGCCGTCGCATCGGTCCGTGGCGCAGGACGTGCACGCCGCCGGCGTTGGTGGCGACCATGCCCCCGATGGTTGCCGAGTCGCGGGCCCCGAAATCGACGCCGACGTCCCAACCGGCCGGGCGCACGGCATCCTGCACGCTGGCCAGCACCGCGCCCGCGCCGACGGTGACCTCGCCCGCTTCGACATCGATCGGTCCCTGTTCCGACAGCCGCCTGGTCGAGAGCACAACCTCGCCGCCACGCGGCACCGAGCCGCCCACCAACCCGGTGTTACCGCCCTGCGGCACCACGCCGACGCGGGCGTCGACACAGGCGCGAAGGACGGCGGCGACCTCCTCGGTGGTGCGCGGACGCACCACCGACAGCGCCCGGCCGCCGAAACGACCGGTCCAGTCGGTCTCGTAGCCGGCGCGCAGCGCCGGATCGGCCAGGCAGTGGCGCTCGCCCACGACCCTTCGCAGGCCTGCCAACAGAGCATCCGTCACGTCTGCCAATGCTAGCGGCCGGCGCCGCTCAAGACAGCGGAACCCGAAGGGAATACGATCGGACCATGGCCATACCGCTCGATACAGATCCCAAGCTCGCCCAGTACGCCGATCCCTCGTCCCTGGTGACCACCGAGTGGTTGGCGCATCACCTCGACGACCCGGGATTGGTCGTGGTCGAGTCCGACGAGGACATCCTGCTGTACGAGACCGGCCACATCCCCGGGGCAGTCAAGGTGGACTGGCACACCGAGCTCAACGACCCGATCACGCGCGACTACGTCGATGCCACCGGCTTCGCTCAGCTGATGAGCGCCAAGGGCATCGCCCGCAACTCGACCGTGGTGTTCTACGGCGACAAGTCCAACTGGTGGGCCTCCTACGCGCTGTGGGTCTTCACCCTCTTCCGCCATCCGGACGTTCGGCTGCTCGATGGCGGTCGCGCCAAGTGGCAGGCGGAGGGCCGGCCGATGACGACCGAGCCGGTGAGCCGCCCGAAGACGCCCTACCCGCTCGTGGAGCGCGACGATTCGCGCATCCGGGCCTTCCGCGACGACGTGCTGGCGCACCTCGGCAGGCCCATGGTGGACGTCCGCTCTCCAGACGAGTACAGCGGGCGGCTGCTGCACATGGCCGACTACCCGCAAGAAGGTGCGCTGCGCGGCGGCCACATCCCCGGCGCGGCCAACGTGCCGTGGGCTCGAGCCACCAACCCGGATGGCACCTTCCGATCGCGCGCCGAGCTCGAGGCGCTGTACGGGGGCGAGGCCGGGCTGGGCGCCGGTGACGACGTGGTCGTGTATTGCCGCATCGGGGAGCGCTCGAGCCACACGTGGTTCGCCCTCACGCACCTGCTCGGCTACCGGCGCGTGCGCAACTACGACGGCAGCTGGACCGAGTGGGGCAACGCGGTGCGCATGCCGATCGAGCGCGAGGTGGATCCAGCGTGACCTCGGACGCGCTCCCGGCGCGACTGGCCGAGATCGTCGAGGACTTCGCATCGGCCCCGCCGCGCGACCGCCTGGAGATGCTGCTGGAATACAGCCAATCCCTGCCGCCGCTGCCGGAGCGGCTGCGCGAGCATCCGGAGCGGCTCGAGCCCGTGCCCGAGTGCCAGTCGCCGCTGTTCGTCACCACCGAGCTCGACGAGGGCCTCGTTCGCATCTTCGCCGATGCGCCGCCCGAGGCCCCGACGACCCGCGGCTTCGCCGGCATCTTCCACGCCGCTCTCGACGGCTTGGCGCCGGCCGACATCCTCGCCGTGCCCGGGGACATCACGGCGCGCCTCAACCTGGCAGAAGTCGTCAGTCCCCTGCGCCTGCGGGGCGCGGCGGCGCTGCTCGGCCGGATTCAGCGCCAGGTCCGCGAGCTAGTCGCCACGACCGCCGCGCGCTGACCGCGGACACGGTCGCCAACCGTGATCCTGCGGCCGGATCGCGTGTCGGCGTCTACGCCCGCCGCGCCACGTGGAGGGTGACCGCCTCCGCGACGCCCTTCAGTTCCACGGGACCGATCCGCGTGAACGAGGCATCGACGTCGCCGGCGGCGTCCACCACGGCCTGGGAGACCAGGACCTCGCCCGGCCGGGCGTACTCGGCGATCCGCGACGCGACGTTCACGGTCGCGCCGTAGTAGTCGCCCTCCTGGAACAGGACTGGGCCCGCATGAAGGCCCACGTGCGCCGGTGGCAGGCCGGCATCGGCTGCGCCTTCAACCATGCTCAACGCCGCGATCACCCCGGGACCGGGATCGGGGAAGTAGAACATCACGCCATCCCCCAGCCATTTCACCGCGCGCCCGCGGTGCTGCTGTGACGTCCTCTGAACGATCCGCGACAGGGTCGATGCGAGCTCGGCGGCGGCAGCATCGCCGCGCTCGGCGGTCAGGCGCGTGTAACCGGTGATGTCGAGGAAGCACATCGCCGGCGGACGCTTCACGCGGCGGTAGAGCCCGGCCTCGGTCAACGTCTGCTCGGTCATCTCGAGGATGTTCGCGGTCCACGTTCGCTGCTCGTTCGCGCGGCCGAGCGCGATCAGGGCGTCCCAGTAGACGGTGTTCAGCCGTGCTCCGAGCTCGACGGTGGCGTCACCCATGTTTCCCGGCGACTCGCCTTTCGCCGCGAGCCGTGCGGGAACCTCGGTCTGCCACCACGCGGCCTGGGCGTCGGTGACGCGGCGCATGCAGTCACCCATCACCCGCAGCAGCCGCTCGACCCCCGACAGGGCGAAGCCCTCGGCTGCCCATGTTTCCAGCATCGGGGCGATGAGAAGCTCGTCCTCCCTCACCAGGTCGCCGGCCTCCGGGACGACTCCACCGATGGCCTCGCGGATGACGAACAGCGACTCCACGGGTACCCCGGTCCGCTCGGAAAGCTGCTTGAACGTCGTGGTGCTGAGCGCCGCGAATCGGTCGTACAGGGGAGTGTCCAGGAATGAGAGGGACGCCATCCCGCGGGACGTCACGTCGACCACCGCGTCCAGCGGGATCCCCGCGTTGACTAGGGTCTGGCCCAGGACGACCCGACGGACGTCACCGGGGCGAAAGCGATCCTCGTCGTCGGGATGGAGGAGTCCGCTGGCGACGTACTCGTCCACCACGCCAGCCGCCACGCCGGCGCGCACCGCGACCTCGGCGCGGGAGAAGGTGGTACGCGCTCGCTCGCTGTCCGGCATGATCCGAAGCGTACAGCGGCCCGACGGCGGCGCGGGAGTCAATCTCGGACCGCCATCCTCAGGGCATCGCACGCTACCATCGCGCCGATGACCGATGGAGATGTAGGTTGGCGTGTGAATGACTCCGGACCTGCAGCGCCAGATCGAGCAATGGTTCATCGGCCGCGGCGTGCCGCAGCTCGTCGATGGGTACACGGCCGAGCGGCGCATGGATGCGCGCGCCGTACCGCTCATCGGCGCCTGGCTCGTGCTCGGGACGGTGCTGGACTGGGGCACGCGTCCCGACTGGCCGGTCGCGCTCAACGCCCTCGGTGTGCTCGGCGTGCTCGCGTTCATCGGCCTCAGCATCGTCGCCATCGTGCGCATCCGCGGGTCGTCCGTCCTGGGGCGCGAGCTGCCGCCGTACCTCATCGTGACGGTCGCCGCGATCGTCGGCGTGGCGGATGCCGTCGTCGACGGCGCCTGGGGCGAGGGCGTGGCGGCGGCTTTGGGGTCGCTGACCGGCATCGGCGTAATCTACGTCGTCGTCGGGCTGGGGCTGCTCGAGATCGCCTGGTGGGGCCTGCGCCGGCTGTGGACCGAGCTCGGCCAGATCGTCGGCCTGTTGAGCACGACGCTGCCCGTGCTGCTCATCCTCGTCATGTTCCTGCTGTTCTCGGCCGAGATCTGGGAGGCGGCCGGCATGCTCGCCACCGTCGAGTTTTGGGCCGCGCTCGCGCTCATCTGGATCGTCGCGGTGCTGCTCATCGTCAACGCCATCGGCTCCGAGCTCGCCACGCTCGAGGCGAGCGACCCAGCCGCCCTGCGCGAGCTGGCCGCCTCGACGCCCGCGGCGAGCATCACCGAGGCCCCGCTCGACACGCCCCCGCCGCTCACCACGCTCCAGCGCTTCAACCTCGCCGTGCTGGCGGTCATCGGCCAGCTGCTCCAGTCGCTGTTCGTCGCGGCGCTGGTGACCGCGTTCCTCGTCGCGTTCGGCATGATCGTCGTGCCCGGCGAGCTTCAGGAGCGCTGGGCCAGCGTGCCGATCAGTCCGATCGTCGAGATCGTGCTGCTCGGCGACGCGCGAGTTCTATCAATCGAGCTGCTGATCGTGACCGCGCTCCTCGGCGCGATCGTCGGCCTGTACTTCACCGGGCTGGCCGTGACCGATACGGCCTACCGACCGGCCCACTTCGGCCGCATCGTTGACGAGCTGCGGGCGCTCGTCGCCGCGCGCTCAATCTACGCGCAGGCGCTTGCCTCAGGCGCGGACAGCGGTGCCGAAGCGCTACCATACCCTGACCGATGACGTCCTCACCGGCCCCCGAGCCGGTCCTCGTCTGCGCGGACCTGCGCAAACTGTACGGCCAGCGGGCGGCCGTCGACGGCGTCGGCTTCCGCATAGGGCCGTCCGAAACGTACGGCCTCCTCGGACCGAACGGCGCCGGCAAGACGACGACGATCTCCATGATCTGCGGCCTGCTGGCGCGCGACGGCGGCAGCGTGACGGTTGACGGTCAGCCGGTGGACGTCGGGACGGCGCGGGCCAAGGACGCCATCGGCTACGTGCCCCAGGAACTCGCCATCTACCCCGAGTTGAGCGCGACGGAGAACCTGCGCTTCTTCGGGCAGCTGTACGGGATGGGCGGGGCGGCGCTGAAGCAGCGCATCGGTGAAGTGCTCGAGATCATCGGCCTCGAGGATCGCGCCGGGGAGCGCACCGACGGCTTCTCGGGCGGCATGAAGCGACGGCTCAACATCGGGATCGGCCTGTTGCACCGGCCGAAGCTGCTGGTCCTTGACGAGCCGACCGTCGGCGTGGATCCACAGAGCCGCAACGCGATCCTTTCCAGCGTGGAGGAACTCGGACGGCAGGGCATGGCCATCCTGTACACGACCCACTACATGGAGGAGGCCGAGCGCCTGTGCGACCGGGTCGGGATCATCGACGAGGGTCGGATCCGGGCGGAGGGTACGCGCCGCGAATTGGTGAGCATGATCGGTGAGCGCGACCGTGTCGAGGTGGCCGCATCCGGCAACCTGCAGGCGGCCGCCGACGCCGCGCGGGGCGTGGCCGGCGTCGCCGACGCGACGATCCATGACGGCGGGCTGAGCCTGATCTCGGCCGATGCGCGCCACGCGGCTCCGGCCATCCTGGCGGCCATCGCCGACGCCGGCGCCACGATCAACACCATCGAGATCGTCGAGCCGGACCTCGAGGCGGTGTTCCTGCACCTGACCGGTCGCGCCCTGCGCGACTGAGGCCACCGAACGACCGATGCGCGCCGCCCTCGTCATCGCCGCCAAGGACCTGCGCGAGCGCATCCGCGACCGAAGTGCGGTGGTCCTCGCCGTCGTGGCCCCGTTCGGCCTGGCGGCCATCTTCTCGCTGCTGCTGCCGTCGAGCACCGGGGACCTGCATGTCGCCCTGGGGCTGGTCGACGCTGACGACAGCCCGGCCTCGACGGCCTTTCTGTCCGGGCCGCTCGACTCGATCGAGGAGGCCGGCATCGCCAGCGTGGTCGTCCTGCCCGACGAGTCCGCCGCGCGGGCAGCAATCGCTTCCGGCGACGTTGACGCGGCCGCCGTGATCGACTTCGGTTTCGGTGAGGCGGTGCAGGCCGGTGATCCCGCGGCGATCGACGTCATCGGCAACAGCGGCGCGGGTCTGGCCACCGAGATCCTGCGCTCGCTGGCCGAAGGCTACGTCGCCGAGCTGGAGGCGGTCCGTCTGTCGGTCGCGACCGCGGTGGCGGCCACCGGCGCCCAACCCGACCCGTCGGAGATGGACGCGCTCGTCGCGCGGGCGGTCGACACGCCCAGCCCGATCCGGCTGGTGGACACCGCGACCGAGCTGCGACGCATGCCGTCCTCCACGTTCTACGCGGCCGGCATGGCCATCTTCTTCCTGTTCTTCACCGCCCAGTTCGGCGTGCTGTCGATCCTTGCCGAGCGACGGCAGGGCACCCTGCCGCGCCTGGTGGCCGCGCCGATTCCGCCCTGGGCGATCGTGGCCGGCAAGGCGATCGGCAGCTTCGTGCTCGGTGTCACGTCGCTGACCATCATCATCGTTGCGTCCACCGCGCTGCTCGGGGCGTCGTGGGGCAACCCGCTCGGCGTCGCGGCCCTGGTCGTGGCCGCGGTCATGTCGGCCATGGGCATCACCGCCATGATCACGACCCTGGCGCGGACCGAGGAGCAGGCAGGCGGCTGGAACGCGATCGTGGCCGTCACGCTGGGCATCCTGGGTGGGTCGTTCCTCGACCTGTCACAGGCGCCGCCACCGCTGAGCCGCCTCAGCCTCCTTACGCCGCACGCGTGGTTCCTGGACGGACTCAACGCGTTGGCCGTGCCAGGGGCCTCGGCCGCGGACGTCGCCGTGCCGGTTGCCGCCCTGCTGGCCTTCGCCGTCGTGACCGGCGGCATCGGCCTGGCGCGCTCCGGGTCGCTGGTGTCGGCGCGATGAGCCTCGCGCGGGCCACCGTCATCGCTCGCGCGAACCTGGTCCGGCTGGTCCGGGATCGGCTCGGCCTGTTCTTCATCTGCGTGCTGCCGCTCATCATCGTCACCGTCATCGGGCTCCAGTTCGGCGGTGGCTTCCAGCCGAGGGTCGGACTGTTCGCGCCCGACGGAGGGCCGATGGCAGGCGAACTGGGCGAGTCCCTGGGCCGCGATTGGCAGGTGGAGCGCTACGAGGACAGCGCGACCATGGCGGCCGATGTCGAGAGCGGACGGTTGGCATTCGCCGTCTCGCTGCCTTCGGGCTACACCGAACGGGTTCGGCAGGGCGAGACGGTCGAGGTCGGCTTCGCCTCGGCCGCCGGCGACGCAGCGATCGCCAGGCGCAGCGTGGTGGCCGGGGCCATTGCCGACCAGGCATCGCTGGCCCGGGCGGCGCTGTTTGCCGCGAGCGAGGCGAAGACCTCGGTAGGAGTGACCCTTCCGCTGGCGGAGTCAATGAGCGATGGCGTTGACCCGGTCCGTGTCAACGTCGCGACGCTGGGCGGTTCCATCTTCCCCGCGTCCTTGACGGGATTCGCGCTCGGCGCCCAGGGCCAGCTGGTCCTGTTCATCTTCCTGACGTCGCTCACCGGCTCGGCGCAGCTGATCCTGTCCCGCACGCTGGGCGTGTCGCGCCGCATGCTGTCGACCTCCACGCCGATGCCGGCCATCCTGCTGGGCGAGGCGCTCGGTCGGTTCGGGGTGGCGCTCTTCCAGGCCGTGATCATCGTGGCCGCCACGGCCCTTGTCTTCGGCGTGACCTGGGGCGATCCGGCAGGCATCGCGGCACTGGTGCTCTCCTTCTCCGCGGTGTGCGCCGCGATCGCGATGCTCATCGGCGCGACTTCGACCAACGCCGAGCAGGCAGGCTCGATAGGCGTGTTCGCCGGTCTTGGCATCGCGGCCCTGGGTGGCGCGATGATCCCGCCGGAGATCTTTCCGCCGATCATGGACACGATCTCGTGGCTCACGCCGCACCGCTGGGCGATCGACGGCTTCCGCGCCCTGCTCGACGGCGGCACCCTGATCACGATCCTGCCGCAGGTCGGCATCCTGGTCGTGGCCGCCGTCATGCTGCTGGCCCTCGCCACCTGGCGCCTGCGCCTCTCCCTCACCAGCTGATCGCATCGAGCCGGTAGACTCCGCGCCGTGACCGCGAACGCACCGGGGCATGCGCCTGCCGTTGCCAAACGAGCTGCCGAGATGACCCGCCGTCGCCGGTGGCTGACGATCGGGCTGCCGGTGGTGCTGCTGCTGATCAAGGCCGGCAACTACGGAGTGGCCGCGTTCGGCCCGGGACCGCACGCCATCGGGGACTTCGTGACGACGGCCGCCGTCCTGGGCGTCCTCAGCCTCGTGGCGGCGGCGGCCCTGCTGGCCGGCCATCGCATCGGCTGGATCCTGGCGCTCACGTTCATCGGGTGGGACCTGGGCGTGCTGCTGGTCCTGTGGTGGATCGGACAGCCCGATTACCTCGCCATGGGCCTGGCGGCCCTGGCGGCCGGACTGCTTACGTCGCCCGAGATGCGCGCGCTCCACGACCCCGCCGAGGACGCCGCGTGATGGCTTCCGAACGCCCGAGGATCGACGCCGGCGATCTCGATTTGCTCCGCCACTTCGAGCCGGTGCTGCGCTTCACGAAGGGTGAAACCTTCTTCCCGATGAGGGTCGGCGACTACCTGGCCCACGCGGCGCATCTGCGTCGGTCGGCCGGCGTGGACGTCACGATCGCCGCGCCGGGCACCCTCGACGAGCGCACGCTGGCAACCGATCCGGATGCCTCCGGGCGCGAGTTCATCACGGTCGTTGGCGTGGAGGAGCCTGGACGCATCTCCGATCTGCTGGGCAGGTCGAGCCACCAGGCGGTGGGCTTCCGCCGCGGTGGCGGCCGGCTGGCGCGGGTCGGGTACGCATCGCGCCTGGTCGATGCGCTATTCGCACTCGGACTGCTCGCGCGCGGGCGGGTCCCGGGGGCGCTGGCGCGACGCGCCGTCGAGCAGTACCGCACCGGTGACGGCACAAACGCGCACGCCTACTACGGCCGCGTGGTCCGCGGTGAGACCTGGACCGCCCTGCAGTACTGGTTCTTCTACGCCTACAACGACTGGCGCACCGGGTTCAACGGTGCCAACGACCACGAGGCCGACTGGGAACAGATCGTCGTCTACGTCTATGGCGGTCCCGACGGGACGGCTATTCCAGGCTGGGTCGCGTATGCGCAGCACGACTACCACGGCGCAGACCTGCGCCGCCGCTGGGACCATGCCGACGAGCTCGAACTGGTGGGAGATCACCCGGTCGTAAACGTCGGTGCCGGCTCCCACGCGTCGTACTTCCGCGCCGGCGAGTACCTGGCCGAGCAGGAGCTCAAGATGCCACCGCTGCTGCGGACCGGCATCAACACCTTCAGCCGGCTGCTCAATGGACACGCGAACGACGCTGACGCACGGATCCTGCCCGTCGCTTTCGTCGATTTCGCGCGTGGCGACGGCCTCCAGATCGGACCTGGCTGCGAGCGCGGCTGGTCGGCCGTCGTGCTCGACGAGTCACAGCCATGGGCAGGGGCCTATCGCGGCCTGTGGGGCATCTCGGTCGAGGACCCGTTCGAGGGCGAGGATGCCCCGGCCGGCCCGATGTTCAACCGCGACGGCACGGTGCGCAGCTCATGGTCCGATCCGATCGGCTTCGCCGCCCTGCACGCCGTCCCGCCTCCCACGCGTGAGCGCGAACTGCTCGAAATGCGCGCCGCAGCCGTCCGGCTGCGCCAGGAGGAGCTGGCAAGGTCGATCGCGGAGCTCGAGCTCCAAACGGCCGAGATCGGAGCCGAGGGCGGGCCGGCCAGCGGGCGTGCGTCCAGCCGCGATGACGGGGTGGACGCCCTGCGCACCCAGCTCGCTGAGCAGTACGCCGAACGCGCAGACGGCGTGCTGCGGCTGTCGACCATCCAGCAGCGACTGGAGCGCCAGGCGGCCGGGATCGTCGAGGCTCCCGATGCCCACATCAGGCGCATGGCAGTCCCCGATCCTCCAGGCAACGCGCGATTCGGCCGGGCGCTCGAACTGTGGGCCGCGGTCAGCATCGGCCTGCTGCTGCTGGCGCTGGTGGCCATCCTGGTGTTCGACCCTGCCTACGGGGTCGTCATCGCCCTGGTTGTCATCGGCGCCTTCGTGCTGATCGAGTCGATCCTGCAGCGCGGCGTCATCGACCTGATCGTGTTGGTGACCCGGATCCTGGCCCTGCTGGCGGCTGCGGTGGTGGCCGTCACCTTCTGGCAGGCGCTGGTCATCGGCGTCGCCATTGCCGCAGGTCTCTTCGTCATTCGCGAGAATGTCTCGGAACTGGCGTCCGGAGCGTGAGCCGGTTGCCGCTCCCAGCCGTGGGCTAGAATCCGCGCGCGGGGGCCGCTCGCAGCGTGGAGGTACCGTTCGTGGCTGACAGCAATGACCCGGGCTCGGCCAGTTTCTGGACGGCAGGCCGCATCCTGGCCATCGTGCTGGCATTCGTGGTGCTGGCCCTGGCGGTGGCCAACTTCAACGAGGTCTCCGTCAACTTCCTGCTGTTCACGCTGAAGATGCCGCTGTTCTTCCTGATCGTCGGCGCGCTGGTGCTCGGCTACCTGGCCGGCTGGCTGTCCCGCAAGTCGGGGAAGTAGCGGCCCGCTTCGCGTCGCGGTCGCAACAGACTCCGTCCGCCAGCCGCCCGGTCGCCGGTTCAAGGGAGCCGGGTGGCGGCGCTCATGAAGAACACGCACGCCACCAGGATCGCCAGGCCGATGCGTGGGATCACATTGAGGTGTCGCAGGATGCGGTCCGAGGCGGCCGGATCATGCTCGGCAGCCACGAGGCGCTTGCCCAGACCTCCCTCCCAGCGAGATTCCTGGAGCAGGTGAAAGGCGAATAGCGGGCCACCGAACACGCCGCCCAGCAGGATGCGCTGACCCCAGGTCGAGTCGACCAGCCGCGCGAGATCACCACCGCTCATGATCCAGAATACGATCGCGCCGCTGACGACCGCGATTCCCCCGAGGACGGTGGCCAGCCTGAAGACAAAGGGGAACACGGCGGTCAGGATCCGGGCCCGCAGCTCGGCGTCCGCGCTGGCCAGGGCCGGCAACAACACGAAGTTGACGGTCACCACTTCACCCAGCCAGCCCACGCCGCTCACCACGTGCACGAATCGCGTCACGAACAGGATCTCTGGCACGCTCACCTCCGGGTTCGGTAATCCCGACTGATTCGATCAGGATAAGGGTAGGCTACCACGACGCCGTGACGTGTGGACGTCACTTGCATGCCCATGCGGTCGGAACGTATGATCATGCGTCCATGCACGATTCCAGGCCGCTCTGGGGCAGCCGCGTCCAGGCTCCGCTGACCGAGGTGGCCGCCGAGCTGTCCAGCTCGGTGGCCGTCGATCGGCCACTGGCCTCCCATGACGTGGCGGCGTCGAGAGCACACCTCGCCGAACTGGTCGGGGCGGGCATCATCGACGAGGGCGGTGCCCGCCGGTTGGACGGCGCGCTGGCGGACGTGCTGGATTCGATCATGAACGGCACGTTCGCGTGGGACGACGCCCTCGAGGACGTGCACATGCACGTCGAGCAGGCTGTGCGCGCGGCCGTCGGCCCCGACCTGGCCGGACACCTGCAGGCGGGACGCAGTCGCAACGAGGAGATCGTGACCGACGAGCGGCTGTGGCTGCTGGACGCCGCCGGCCGGATCGACGCGGGGCTGCTCGGCTGCCTGCGGACTCTCGCCAGGCGTGCCGGCGAGGAGCTGGATACCATCCTCCCCGCGCATACACATACACAACCGGCGCAACCCATGCTGCTGGCCCATCACCTGCTGGCCCACGCGGAGGCCCTGGCGCGCGACCGGGAACGCTTCGCCCAGGCCGCCGCCAGGCTGAATCGCTCGCCCGCCGGTTCGGGCGCATCGGTCGGAAGCGGGCTGCCGATCGACCGCGAGCGCGTCGCCAGGCGCCTCGGCTTCGGCGGAATCACCGCCAACAGTCTCGACGCCGTCGCCGATCGCGACTACGCCGTCGAGATGGCGGCCACCGCAGCCATGGCGCTGATGCACCTGTCGCGCGTGGCGGCCGACCTGGTGTGGTGGTCAACGCCGTACCTGCGCTTTGCCCGCATCGCCGATGGCTGGGCTACCGGCAGCTCGATGCTGCCCAACAAGCGCAACCCGGACATCGCCGAGCTGGTGCGAGCCCGCGCGTCCCGCGTCAGCGGCAACCTGGCCACCATGCTCGGCATCGTCAACGGCCTCCCGCTCGGCTACCACCGCGACCTGCAGGAGACGCGCCGGCCGATGCTCGACGCCATCGAGTCGCTCGAGCTGAGCCTTGCCGCGGTCGATGGCATGCTGCGGACCGTCACCTTCGACCGCGACGCCATGCGGCGCGCCGCGGGCGCCGGCCACGCGCTGGCAACCGCGGTTGCCGAGCGCCTCGTCCGCTCCGGCGTTCCGTTCCGCGACGCGCACTGGCGGGTGGGCTCGCTTGTCGCGCGCGCCGAGGAGCTCAACTGCGACCTGTACGAGCTTCCGCCCGACGAGCTGCGAGCCGCCCTGCCGGAGCTCGCCGACCTTCCGAACCCCATCCCGACCCTGGAGGAGGCCGTCGCCGCGGCCGACGTCGGGGGCGGAACCCATCCGGCGCGGGTGCGCGCCTCGCTGCAAGACCTCGAGGAGAGACTCTCATGACGGACACCGTCGTCCTGGCCTATTCGGGTGGACTCGATACCTCGGTCGCGGTGCCGTGGCTGCGCGAGACGCGCGGCGTGGACGTCGTGACCCTGACCGCCGACGTCGGCGGCGGTGCGGCATCGGAGCAGGTGCTGGCCCGCGCGCTGGCCGGCGGCGCGCGCGAGGCCCTGGCGGTGGACGCACGCGAGGCATTCGTGACCGACTTCGTGTGGCCCACCCTCCAGGCCGGCGCCCGCTACCAGGGCGTCTATCCACTGGCGACGGCCATCGCCCGACCGCTGATCGCCCGCCTGCTGGTGGAGGTGGCTCACGAGGTGGGGGCCCGATCGGTGGCCCACGGCTGCACCGGCAAGGGCAACGACCAGGTTCGCTTCGACGTCGCCGTCGCGGCACTCGACCCGACCCTGGACGTCATCGCTCCGATGCGGGTCGGCATGGGCATGAACCGCGACGAGGAGGTCGCCTACGCCCACTCCCACGGCATCGAGATCGACGCGGGCCCCGGCTCCCCGTTCAGCATCGACCTCAACCTGTGGGGCAGGTCGGTCGAGGCCGGGGTCCTGGAGGACCCGTGGGCAGCGCCGCCTCCGGAGGCCTACACCTGGACCATCGACCCGCGCGACGCGCCGCGCGACGCCGACGAGGTGGTGATCGGCTTCGGCAGTGGCGTTCCGGTCAGCCTCGACGGCCATCGAACTGACGGCCCGGCCCTGATCGAGGCGCTCAACCACCGGGCGGGGGCCTATGGCATCGGGCGCATCGACCACATCGAAGACCGCCTGGTCGGGATCAAGAGCCGCGAGATCTACGAGGCGCCGGCGGCGGTCCTGCTGCACACCGCGCACGACGCGCTGGAGTCGCTCACGCTGTCGCGCGAGCTGCTGGCCTTCAAGCGACAGGTCGCCGATCGCTTCGCGACGCTCGCCTACGACGGGCTGTGGTACGGCGAGCTGGCGCGCTCGCTGCGCGCGTTCGTGACATGGACCCAGCGCCACGTGACCGGAGAGGTCCGGCTGCGCCTGCTGCCCGGCGCCGCGCAGGTGGTCGGACGCCGCTCGCCCACCTCCCTGTACGACCTGACCCTGGCCAGCTACGGCGCCGATGACACCTTCGATCACCAGGCGGCGGTCGGCTTCATTCGCCTGTGGGGCCTTCCGGTGCGGACGCAGTCGGCCATTCGCGGTCCGTTCGAGGACACCGACGAGGCGCCGCTGCTCGATCGACTGTCCACCGAGCGCCGGACTCGCACGGATGCTGCCGCGAGCGGCGCTCCGAGTAAGGCGGCCCAGGTGCCGGTGGCCGCGGGTCCCACGCCGGTGGCGGTGGCCGCCCCGATCGCGGCGGCCAGCAACGGATGGCCGGCGGCACCGGCGGCGGTGGTCGGCGAGCACGTGGTGTCGCCGCTGACCGCGGGGGCATCGTTCCAGCGCCGGGCCCGCGGGGCCGACGTGGACGCCATCCTGGCCATCAACCAGCGCTATGCGCGCCGCGGGATCCTGCTGTCGCGCACGGCCGAAGAGATCCGCGCCCAGCTCGGAGACTTCCGCGTGTGTGAGCTTGACGGTCGCGTGGTCGGCATCGCCGCCCTGCGCGACTACGGAGACGGGCTCGGCGAGCTGCGTTCGCTGGCCGTCCGTGACGAGGCGCAGGGCCGCGGCTTCGGCGAGATGCTGGTGCGGGCGATCGTTCGCGACGCGCGCGATGCACGCATCGGCCAGCTGTACGTGCTGACCGCCAACCCCGGCTACTTCGCCCTGCATGGCTTCGAGGAGATCGCCTGGGAATCGGTGCCGGCCGTCCTGGACGCCGATCGCGCCTCCGGCATCGCGCGCCGCCGCTGGAACACGGCCATGGTGCTGGCCCCGTGACCGCGGTCACCGCCAGGGCACGCCGGCCGGCCTCGCGGCCGCGCCACCTGCTGTCATCGGCCGACCTGGGGCCGGACGGGCAGGAGCGAGTGCTCGCCCTTGCCGCGGCGCTGCGACGCGGGCGTCACGCCGGCAGGGCGCCGGGCCACGGACTGGAAGGCCGGATGGTGGCCATGCTGTTCGAGAAGCCGAGCCTGCGCACCCGCGTGACGTTCGACGCGGGCATCACCGCCCTCGGCGGCCATGCCATCTACCTCGGGCCCGACGAGGTCGGCATCGGGCGTCGCGAGACGGCCACCGACGTGGCCCGCAACCTGGTCCGCTGGGTGGATGCCATCGTGTTCCGAACCTTCGCGCATACGACGCTGGTGGAGCTGGCGGAGGCGTCGTCGGTGCCGGTCATCAACGCGCTGAGCGACCTGGAGCACCCCTGCCAGGCCCTGGCCGATATGCTGACCCTGGCCGGCCGCCTCGGGTCGCTGCGGGGCCGCCGGCTGGCGTTCATCGGTGACGGCAACAACGTGTGCCATTCGTTGTTGCTGGCTGGCAGCAACGCCGGGCTGCGCCTGAGCGTGGCGACGCCGCCGGGCTACGAGCCGAGCCCGATCGTGGTTCGCGATGCGCTCGAGCTCGCCCGCCGCAGCGGGGGCTCCGTCGAGATCGGCACCGATCCGCGCGCGGCGGTGGCCGGCGCCGACGCGGTGTACACCGACACCTGGACCTCCATGGGTGCCGAGGCCGAGGCCGACCTGCGGCGCATCCGGTTCGCCGGCTACCGCGTGGACGCCGCACTGCTGGCCGGCGCGCCGGACGCGCTGGTCATGCACTGTCTGCCCGCCCACCGCGGCGAGGAGATCAGCGACGAGGCGCTCGACGGACCGACCTCGGTCGTGCTCGACCAGGCCGAGAACCGGCTGTACGTCCAGCAGGCGCTGCTGCTGGACCTGCTGGAGGCATCGTGAGCGAAGCGCCCGTCCGCGTCGCGGTGGTCGGCGCCTCCGGCTACGCGGGCGCCGAGCTGGTCCGGCTGCTGGCCGGCCACCCCGGGGTACGGATCACGTCGCTCCATGCGCGCGGCCGGGACCACGCCCCGCTGGGCGACGCCTACCCCGGGCTGGCGCCGCTGGGGCTCGAGCTGGTGGACGGGGCGCCGGAGCCGGGTAGCGTGGACGTCGCCTTCCTGGCCATGCCGCATGGTGCCTCGGCCACCCTGGCCGTGGCGCTGGCCGCGGGCGGCACCACCGTGGTGGACATCGGCGCCGACCTGCGCCTGCGCGACCCGGCCGACTACCCCGCCTGGTACGGCTTCGAGCACCCGGCACCGGACGCCCTGGCCGATGCGGTCTACGGCCTGACCGAGTTCGCCCGCGATCGCCTGCGCGGCGCTCGCCTGATCGCCAACCCGGGTTGCTATCCGACCGCCGCGCTGCTGGCACTGACCCCGTTCGCCCGTCGCGGGCTGCTGGACGGCCCGGTGGTGGTGGACGCCAAGTCCGGCGTGAGCGGCGCCGGGCGCGGGGCCGGGACGGACTTCCTGTACACCGAGCTCGAGGGCGGTACCAAGGCGTACGGTATCCCGCGCCACCGCCACGCCGCCGAGATCGCCCAGGGCCTGGCCGATGCCGGCGCGGCCGGCATCGAGCTGACCTTCGTTCCGCACCTGGTGCCCCAGGTACGCGGCCTGCTGACGACCTGCTACCTGCGCCTCGGCTCGGACCTGGACGACGAGGCGCTGGCGACCATCCTGGCCGAGGACTATGGTGGCGAGGCGTTCGTGCACCCATCGCGCACGCCGCCGTCCACCAAGTGGACGTGGGGCTCCAACGCGGCCTTCGTGTTCGCGGCGCGCACCGGCCCCGGGAGGGCGGTGGCGATCGGCGCCATCGACAACCTGGGCAAGGGCGCCGCGGGCCAGGCGCTGCAGAACATGAACGTGGCCCTCGGCCTGCCCGAGGACGCCGGACTGGGCGGAACGGGGATCTTCCCGTGAGCATCGAGCCGATCCCGGGTGGCGTGACGGCGCCCGCGGGCTTCATGGCCGCCTCTGCACGGGCCGGACTGCGCTCCGGCCCCGGCCCAGACCTGGCGCTGCTGATCAGCGGGCGCGGTCCGGTGCCGGCGGCGGCCACGTTCACCCGCAACCGGCTGCGGGCTGCGCCGGTCGAGGTCTCGATGAGATCGCTGCGGGCATCGGGCGGGCGGGCGGCGGCAGTCATCGCCAACGCCGGGTGCGCGAACGCGGGCACCGGACCCGACGGGCTCGACGACGCGCGCGCGGTGCAGGCCATGGTGGCCGGGCGCATCGGCGTGGCCGGCCGGCACGTGATGGTCGCCTCGACCGGGCTCATCGGCTCGCGGCTGGACGTCGGGCGCATCGGGGCGGCGCTCGATCGGCTCCAGCCGGCGCCCACGCTGAGGGCCGGACGCGAGGCGGCGAGCGCGATCATGACCACCGATACCCGGCGCAAGGAGGCCGCGGTCGAGGTGCAGCTGGACCGCCGTGCTGCGGTTCGCATCGGCGGCATGGCCAAGGGCTCGGGCATGATCCATCCACAGATGGGCACCATGCTGGCCTTCCTGGCCACCGATGCGACCATCGAGCCCGAACTCCTGCGCGCCGTGCTGCGCGAGGCGGTGGAGGTGACCTTCAACCAGGTGACCGTGGACGGCGACTCGTCCACCAACGACACGGTCCTCGTCCTGGCCAACGGGGCTGCGGGAGGGCGCCCGCTGACCGACGGGACGGCATTCGAGCGCTTCCGCGCCGGAGTGGGGGCGGTGTGCCGCTCGCTGGCTGAACAGATCGCCGCCGATGGCGAGGGCGCCACGCGCCGCATCGACGTGACCGTCAGCGGCGCTCGGGACGACCGCGAGGCGCGCGCGGCGGCGCGGACCGTGGCGGGATCCAGCCTGGTCAAGACGGCCGTCCATGGCGGCGACCCGAACTGGGGACGCATCGGCGCAGCTGCCGGACGGGCGGGCGTGGCGTTCGACCCGGCGCGGCTGGCGGTGCGCATCGGTCCGGTGGTTGTCTACGATGGACGCCCGGTCGCGTTCGACGAACGAGCTGCCAGCCGCG
>JADLBB010000072.1 GCA_020848055.1 Chloroflexota bacterium
GAACGCCTGCGGCATCATGCCTGCGGGCGCCTAGCTCAACGGCAGAGCAAGTGACTCTTAATCACTAGGTTCGGGGTTCGAATCCCCGGGCGCTCACCACCTCCGAACTGCCGTGCTTCCCGCCGCCTCGGCGCCATTGTTCGATCAGTTGCCGTTGTTCAGTCAGATTCAGCCCGCATCTGCACTGACCCAGCTTCCTGCCCGAATCAAACGCCCGACACGCCTGAACTGGCGTTGAGTCAGACGGAGACCGGCAACGTGACCGATTCGCGTCCCCGGGCGGATCTGCTGCCGATGACATCGGAATCTGATTGGATTGCACCAGCTGCCGCGCCGTGGTCAATCATGCCGCACTGCCTTCGCCGTATCCGCCACTGCTAGAATCGGCGCTCGCCCAGCGAACGTCCGCATCGGTTCATCACCTGGAGGGCCACTCGTGCCCCACGTCCCAATCGAGCGCCATGCGCTCGACAACGGCCTGCGCATCGTCCTGTCGCGCGATCCCCGCGCGCCGGCCGTGGCGGTCAACCTGTGGTACGACGTCGGCAGCAAGCACGAGAAGCCCGGGCGCACCGGTTTCGCGCACCTGTTCGAACACATGATGTTCCAGGGCAGCGCCAACGTGGAGAAGGGCCAGCACTTCGGGCTGATCCAGGCCGCGGGCGGGACGCTGAACGCCAGCACCTGGGTGGATCGAACGAACTACTTCGAGACGCTCCCCGGCCACGAGCTGGAGCTGGCACTCTGGCTCGAGGCCGACCGCATGGCCAGCCTGCTGCCGGCCATGACCCAGGAGAAGCTCGACAACCAGCGCGACGTCGTCAAGAACGAGCGACGCTGGGCCGTCGACAACCAGCCGTACGGCGACTGGGACGAGCGGATGCAGGCGCTCGTCTACCCGCCCGGTCATCCGTACCATCACCCGACCATCGGCTCGATGGAGGACCTGTCGGCCGCCTCGCTCGATGACGTGCGCGACTTCTTCGCGACCTGGTATGCGCCGAACAACGCGGTCCTGACGGTCGCCGGCGACTTCGAGGCCGAGGCGGCCCTTGACATGATCCGCCGCCACTTCGGCCACATCCCGGCCAACGCGTCCCTGCCCGCGCCGCCGGACATGACGATCGAGCCACGCATCGGCGCCGAGGTGCGCGAGGTGATCCCTGCCGCGGTGCCATTGCCCCGCATCTACCTTGCGCATCGCATCCCACCGTTCGGCACCGACGAGTTCGACGCGCTCGACGTCGCCGCGGACATCCTCGGTTCCGGGCGTGCGTCACGGCTCTACGCACGCCTGGTCCGCGAGAAACGGCTGGCGCAGGACGTGAGCGTCTTCGTGTTCCCGATCGTCGGCGGGGCCGCCATGTTCTCCCTGTGGGCCACCGCGAGGCCCGGCGTCGAGACCGAGGTGCTGGAGGCCGCCACGCTGGCCGAGGTCGACCGGCTGGCAGCCGATGGGCCCGACGACGGCGATCTCGAACGCGTCCGCAACCTGCACGCGTCGCGCGCCGCCGCCGCGCTGGAGCGGGTAGGTGAGCGAGCGGACCGGCTGTCGATGTATGCGTGCCTGTTCGACGCCCCGGAGCGCGTCAACACCGAGGTCGCGCGCTACGTGGCGGTTGACGCGACCCGCGTGCGCCGCGCGATGGCGGACTCGCTGCGAGCGGACAACCGCGTCGTGCTGACCTACGTCCCGGCCGAAGCAGCGACGGCGGAGCGGGAGGCAGACGCGTGACCGGCAGGCCGGCGGCCACCACCCCGCGCGAGTATCACTTTCCGTATTTCGAACGTGCGCGGTTGGAAAACGGGCTCGGCGTCTGGACCATGCCACTGCCCGAGCGCGAACTGGTCAGCGTCCAGCTCGTCATCGATGCGGGAGCCGCCGCCGAGGACGAGCTCCAGGCCGGCGTGGCCGCCCTGACCGCTCACCTGCTCACGACCGGGACGCAGCAACTCGACGCCGCCACGTTTGCCGAGGTCACCGAGCGTGCTGGCATCGAGGTGTTCAGTGCCTCATCGTGGGACAGCGCCCACGCCGGTTTCACCGCTCTGGACGACAAGTTGTCCACCGGGCTCGACCTGCTGGCCGATGTCGTGCGCCGTCCTCGCCTCGATCCGGGTGAGTTCGATCGCCTGAAGGCGGAGCGCCTCAACGAGATCATGCAGTCTCGAGCAGATCCGGGCCATCTCGCCGATGAGCGGTTCATCAGCGAGGTCTACGCCGACGGGGTGCCTTACGGGCGCATGTCTGCCGGCTCGCCAGAATCGGTGGAAGGGCTCGCGATCGATGACGTGCGGAGCTTCCACGCGGATCGCTACGCGCCAGACGTCTCGCACGTCATCGTTGCCGGGCCGGTCGATCCGGCCGCCGTGCTGACCGCGGTGCGCGAGCGATTCGGCGACTGGGCCGGCAACGGCCGTGGCCATCGGAAGGTCGAGGCAGCCTCGCGTGGCGGGCGCCGTATCGTCGTGGTGGACAGGCCGGGATCGGTCCAGAGCGAGCTGCGGGTAGGGCACGCCGGCATCGCGCGAAGCCATCCGGACTACTTCGCGGCCATGTTGACGGCCGCCGTCCTGGGCGGCGTGTTCGGCAGCCGCTTGAACCTTCGCCTGCGCGAGGAGCTCGGTTACACGTACGGCGCGCGGTGCTCGTTCGACCCGCGACGTTCGGCCGGGCCATTCAGCGCCACCGCCGCCGTCGAGACAGACGTCACCGTGGACGCCATCCGGGAACTGCTGATCCAGCTCGAGCGCATCCGCAGCGATCCTCCCGGGGAGCAGGAGTTGCGCGAGGTGCGCGACTTCCTGATCGGAGTCTTCCCGTTGCGCTTCGAAACGACCGGTGGGCTGGCCGCTGCGCTGGAGCCGCTGGCCGTGTATGGCCTGCCCGATGACTACTGGCAGACGTACCGCGCCAAGCTGGAGAGTGTGACCACGGCGCACGTCGCCCGCGTGGCCATGACGCTGATCCGCCCCGACGAGGCGCTCATCCTGCTGACCGGTGACGCCTCGCGCATCCGCGAGGAGCTGGATGGCGCAGGGCTCGGCCCGGTAGAAGTCGTCGCGGCGCCCCAGGGACCCGGCCATTCGTAACCGCGTCGGCTACGAAGCGGGTGGGATCATGCCGCACCGCGACGGCGGGCCCGCGCCAGGCGCGCACGCGCGGCGGCGATCCGGCGCAGAGGCCCGGTCACCTGGCGTGGGTCCAGCGCGGCGGGGTGGTCACCACGAGCGATCTCGGCCAGCAGGCGCGACGCCCGATCGAGCTGGCCCGCCTCGGTCAGCAGCTGGACCAGGCTGAACCAGCGCCCCGGCTCCGTCACCGGGGCCGCCGCAACGCGCTCGACCAGCTCCGATGCGCGCTCGGCGTTGCCGGCGCGCCGATGCGCCGCGATGGCGGCCCGGATGTCCGGCAGGCTCGGCTCCTCGCCGATCGACTCGAGGAAGTTGAGCAGCAGCTCCGCGTTCTCGGCGCGCTGCGCCGGCGCCCCGCGGCGCACGTGCTGGTCACGGTACTCGCCCAGCAGGACGCGCGTCTCGCGCTCCGCCCAACGTCGCTGCGGCGATCCCGGCGCGTGTCGATCACTTAGCTGGGCCACCACCATCGCGCCGCGCAGCTCCTCGCCGGCCGCGATGTACGCCTCCCGCAGCCCGGCCGACGTGATCTCTGCCAGCGGCGGGTCGAGTTCGAGCATGCGCTCGAGGGCCCCGATCCAGTCGGCGACGCGGCCGCGATCGGCGTAGTGGCGCGCGGCGTAGCGCAGCCAGTAGCGCTCGCTGTGGTCGCGCCAGTCCTCTCCGGCGATGTGGTGCTCGACGATCCAGCGCTCCTGCGCGACCGGCCCGGCCATGAAGACCTCGGCCGGCACGCGGAAGCCGGCGACCGAGCGCCACTGTGGCTGGTGCCACCGACTCGGCGCGCCGGGCGCGATACGGCGCCGCCGTGGTGGCCGCGGCCGCGTGACCTCGCCGTCGTCGAGCGGCCAGTCCAGCCGCTCCTCGCGTCCGGTCTCGAGAGCGTGATCGTAATGGAGGCGTCGTACCGGGTCGCGCAGGGCGGCCCACGCCCGGTTCAGGATCGAGGTCCGGCGCGTGGCGATGTCCGATGAGGCGGCACGATCCGGATGATGGTTCAGCACGGCCTCGCGGAACGACGCCCGCAGCTCGGCGCTCGAGGCCGACGGCGCCGCCCCGAGGACCTCGTAATAATCTCGCGACTCGGTCCGCATCGGTCTGGCCGGCGACATCGGGACCAAGTCTAGCGTCGCGACCGGCCTGTGCTCGAGTTGGGTATGCTGCACCGCATGCCTGCCACGCCGCGTCCGGGGCAGCCCCGTACCGGCCACCTGCTGATCATCGGCGGCGCCGAGGACAAGTTGCGCCAGCGCCAGATCCTGGCGCGCTTCGTCTCGCTCGCGGGCGGGGCCGATGCGCGCGTGGTCGTCATCTCGACCGCCTCCTCGCTGGGCGACGAGGCGACCGACCTGTACGTGTCGCTGTTCCGCGGCATGGGCATCACCGACGCGCGCGGCATGCGGCCGCTGGTGCGCGACGATGCCAATGACCGGCGCCTGGTGGCCCAGCTGGAAGACGCGACCGCCATCTTCATGACCGGCGGCAACCAGCTGCGCCTTTCAAGCGTCATCGGGGGCACGCTGCTGGGCCGCGCGATCATCGACCGCCATCGCCACGGCGCCGTCGTGGCCGGCACGAGCGCCGGGGCGTCGGCCATCGCCAGCCACATGGTCGCCTTCGGGACCAGCGGCGCCACGCCGAAGCAGCGCATGACCCAGATGAGCGCCGGCCTGGGGCTGCTGCCCGGGGTCCTGATCGACCAGCACTTCGAGCAGCGCAACCGCTTCGGCCGGCTGCTTGCGCTGATCGCCCAATCACCGGCCCTGTTGGGCATGGGAATCGACGAGGACACCGCGGCCCTGGTCAGCCCCAAGGGCATCCTGGAGGTGCTCGGCAAGGGCTCGGTCACGATCCTGGACCCCGCGCGCATCCAGACCGATGCCTACGAGGTCAAGCGCCACCGCCCGATCATGGTGTCGGGCGTGGTCCTGCACTCGCTGCCATCCGGCTACCGCTTCGATATCCGCCGTCGAAGGCTCATGGCGCCACTGCGCCCGGTCAGCGCCACTGATCGCGAGATCGCCAGCCTGCAGGCCGCCACCAACCGCACGCGCCGGCTGATCCGCAGTATCGCCGCCGAGGGCGCCGATGACACCGCTCCCGATCGCGCCAGGCGCCGCGCGCTGCGGGCCAGGCGCATGGACGAGGAGGCCAGCGAATGACGGCCGCCGAACCGAAGCCATCGAAGTCCGCGTCGCGCCTGGCGCGCGCGGCCGAGAGCGCGCCGCCGGGGGCGGTGCCGCTGCCGGAGCTCACGATCGTCGAGACCCGCGTCTACCGCGGCCCCAACTACTGGAGCTACAACCCGGCCATCAAGCTCGTCGTGGACCTCGGCGTGCTGGAGCATTTCCCGACCAGCGCGATTCCCGGCTTCACCGCCGGCCTGCTGGCGCTGCTTCCCGACGTGGGTCAGCACTCCTGCGGGACCGGGCGCGTGGGCGGCTTCACCGACCGCCTGACCGAGGGCACCTGGGTCGGTCACGTGGCCGAGCACATCGCGCTCCAGCTGCAGCGCGAGGCAGGCACCGAGGTCGGCCGCGGCAAGACCCGCGGCACCGGCGAGCCGGGGCGCTACCACGTTGTCTATTCCTACGCCGAGGAGAGCGTCGGGGTGGCCGCCGGCAAGCTTGCCGTCCGCCTTGTCAACCATCTCGTGGCGCCCGACTCCGAGTTCGACTTCGCTGCCGAACTCGAGAACCTCATCCTGCTCGCCGAGCGCGCAGCATTCGGCCCTTCAACGCAGGCCATCCTGGACGAGGCCGCCCTGCGCGACATCCCGTACATCCGGCTCAACGAGCAGTCGCTCGTGCAGCTCGGCCACGGCGTCCACCAGCAGCGCATCCGGGCCACCATGACCAGCCTGACCAGCTCGCTCGGGGTCGACATCGCCTCGGACAAGAAGCTGACCAACCAGTTGCTGGCCGCGACCGGGGTGCCGGTACCGCGCTCGGAGGTCGTGCGCGACGCGGAGGGGGCCGTCGCAGCGGCCGGGCGCATCGGCTACCCGGTGGCGATCAAGCCGCTCGACGGCAACCATGGCCGGGGCGTCATGCTGGACCTGGAGGACGCCGATGCCGTGCGCGCCGGATACGCGGTGGCGCGGTCGCAGAGTCGCGGCGGCGGCGTGGTGGTCGAGACGTACCTGACCGGCAACGACTACCGCTGCCTCGTCATCGGCGGCGTGCTGCGCGCGGTCGCCCAGCGCGTCCCGGCCCACGTCGACGGTGACGGCGA
>JADLBB010000073.1 GCA_020848055.1 Chloroflexota bacterium
CACGGCGACCTCCGCGGTCGAGGTGAGGCCGCGGGTCATGCCGAACACGCCGTAATAGTTCTCGGGGCTGCCCATCGGCACCGGCAGCACGTACTCCGCCTTGGCGGTGCGGCTGACGGTGACCTCGCCGAAGCCGAACAGGCCCAGGAAG
This sequence comes from Chloroflexota bacterium, assembly GCA_020848055.1. Classification (GTDB taxonomy): domain Bacteria; phylum Chloroflexota; class Limnocylindria; order QHBO01; family QHBO01; genus JACDBZ01. Next base: position 152 of record JADLBB010000073.1, read on the forward strand.
AACGTGTCCACCGGGGCGGAAACGGTCACGACCATGCGCCGATCGAATGCCGGGTCCGGATTGGCCGTCACGACGACGCCGTCGACCGTGTCCTCGAAGCCGTTCTTGCGCGTCTCGGCCTTGGCAGCGTCCTCACCGCCGACCGGGTCACCGGGCAGGTGCACGACGCCGGCCAGCGCGCCGGCGTCGGCCGCACGCTGGACCTGCAACTGGTTGGACCAGATCCAGGCCATGTCCACCACGAAGGCGGCCATGCCCAGCAGGATCGTCAGTAGGAACGCGAAGATGACCAGCACCTGGCCGCGGTGCTCGCCGCGACCCCGTGCCATGGCGTTGATCACCGAGGTGCCTGGCGTCACTTCCCGGTCAGCCCCTGAACGATGCATGTGTGGTTTCACCCAAGACACGAATTGAACTGTGCGCAGCGTATTGGTGCCCGCTTTCGATGTCCCTTGCAGATCCGGTTTGGGGGTGACCCACATGTACCTGGTGACCGTGGGACCTTCGTCCTGGCCGGGCTGCGGGCGATCCGTCAGGAACGGCCGGGAACCTCACCTAGTTGGTCGGGTTCAATTGCATGACCGTGCGATCGGTCATGGTCAGGCCGGTGCCGCCCAGCAGGAAGCTGATCGGTGTCTGCCAGGCGTAGGTGTAGGTCAGCGATACGCCGATCGACTGCGGTCCGCCGTTGGCGGAGGTGTTGTTGCGGCCGCAGGCCGGCCACGCGACGGAGTACTCGATGAAGTTGAGCGGCACCCCGTCCACGACAGGGCCCATCCCGGCGCTGTGGCGCCAGACATTGACGTCCAACTCCTCGCCATCATCGCCGGAGTTGTAGATGTGGATCTCGCTGACGTTGTCCAGGATGATCGGGGACCCCGGGCTGGTCAGCACGCGCTGCACGGCTGCGATGATCTTGGGATCCACGTCGCTGGCACCGGCGCAACTGGGTGCACCCACACCGCCGTTGGCGAGGGCCGCACCGGAGCGAGCCCCCTCGCGGGTGGCGTACTCGAGGGTCAGGTGGTGGTCGAACACGAACCCGAACTCGAGCGTGCCGATGACGATGGCGACGAGGAGCGGCAGGATGAGCGCCATCTCGACCATCGACTGGCCGCGGCTTACCTCATCGCGCCGGCCTCGCAGAAGACCAGCGATCACAGCACGGGCTCCATGCGCATCGCGTTCGACGCGGTGAAGGTGAATCCGGAACCGTTCAGGCTCACGAGCCCGGCGAGCGGGGTGATCCACGGGTGCGTGTAGTTGATGGCGACGCCGATGGTGTCGAGTGTCTGCCCGCCGCAGCCCTCAAGCTGGTTGCATCGGCTGCTGGTCGGATAGCCCCCTGTCAGGAGCGTGTAGTTGACCGTGATCTCCTGGGTCGCCACGCCGTCCCAGAACTCGCATTTCATGTTGCCGCCGCGGCTGTAGACGTTGGCGGCCAGCTCGTTGCCGTTGACGCCGGCGCGATAGATGCGGACCTGGTTGATGCGGCTCGCGCGCGCCGGACTGCCGATACTCTGTTCGATCTTCTGAAGGATGCGGCAATCGGCAATGGAGTCGTTGCCGGACTCGGCGGCGATGAGCGCCGCCTCTCGACTGGCGAAGTTGACCGCCAGGTTTGCGTTGAAGGCCATGGCGAACTCGATCAGCCCGATGACCAGCAGGATGAGGATGGGCAGGGCCAGGCCGAACTCGACCATGGCCTGGCCGCGCTCGTCGTGCCTGCGGCGGAAGAACTTCATCCCCATCTTCGTCCTTGTTCCGTCAAATGGCGTGGGTGATCCGAACGCCGTCGCTCGAATGTACCGGTTCCGGCTTGCCAGATTCCTTACGCGCCGATTGGAGCATGCGTGAGGCGTACCAGCCTCGGAATAGGACCATCGGCGCATCCGGCGCAGCACCCGTCCTGCCATCATCCGATGCATGCCAACACCGAGCGAGTTCATCACGGTGACCGATGTGACGCGCGGCACGACGGTCGGGGATCGCATCCGCGTCGCCCGCTCGATGCGGGCGCGCACGGTGGGACTGCTGGCCACCGACCACCTGGATCCGGGCGAGGGCCTGTGGATCGAACGCGCCGCATCGATCCACATGTTCTTCATGCGCTTCCCGATCGATGCGGTGTTCGTGTCGGCCGACGGCACGGTCACCAAGGTCGTGGCTGACCTGGCACCGTGGCGCGTCGTGTGGTGGGCGCGTGGCGCCCGCGACTGCCTGGAGCTGCCGGCCGGCGCGGCCGCGGCAGCCCAGGTCAGCATTGGTGACCGGTTGGAACAGCTTCCCGCTACTTGATGAGCTGGACGCCAAGCGCCTGATACTGGGATCCACCGGGCGCAGTCGACGACACCGGGCCCTGCCACATCGGTTGGCGCCAGACGCCCTCCAGGTTCTTGGCGCCCGGACAGCCGGTGATCTGGAAGCCCGCGAAGCCGACGATGTGGTACCAGGCGTTTGCCCCGGTCCCGCCGGCATAGTCCCAGACCGGAACCGTCACGGTGACCTCGTTGTCCACGTAATAGGAGCAGTCGGCGCTGGCCTTGTTGCCGGGCAGGCTGCCGATGCGGTCCAGGTCCGGGTCGCCGCTGGGCCTCGTGCAGCAGCCGAAACTGTTGCCTGGCGGGCCGATCTGCTCGTTGAGGAACGGCGTGTTGTTCTCGCAGCCGTCCTCGATCATGCCCAGACCGAAGTCGTCGCAGGCGCCTGTCGAACCGAACTTCAGCCAGCCGAAGCCACCGGGGACATTCAGGGCGCCCGGAGTCAGGTGCTGCGGGTAGCAGGGGCTCATCGGATCGACGCTCACATCGCCGCCACATGGGACCTTGCCGGTGAAGAAGCTCTCGGCTATGCCGGCGGGGAACACTGTGCCCGCGGGCGGATTGGCCAGCGAGAAGCCACCTTTCGCCGTGGCGGTCGCCTGGGTGTCAAGGGAGTCGAACCCGAAGAGGCCCAGGAAGAACGGCTCCCATTCGCGTGCGGTCGTGACCTGCACACCCGAAGCACCGGTGGGGATACCGGACCCTGATCCGACGTAGTCGAGTAGTGCACCGGCATCGTTCACGTAGCGCGGCCCGTCCGGGGCTCCGTACGTTGGCGCGATCCCGCCGTTTGCGACCACGGCGTTGGTGATGGCCGCCTTGACGTTGGCGTCGGTTCCGTTGACCGGGTCTTCGCCGATCTTCTGCGCGATCACTCGCGCCCCGGCCAACGCTCCGAAATCGGATGCGTTCTGCGCGGCGCGCCGTTGCGCCAGGCCGGTGCCGCCGTCGATGACCAGGCCGGCGGCAAACAGAACGAGACCCATGACGAGCCCGGCGACGACGATGATCTGGCCGCGAGGCTCGGGTTGGACGGCGTGTGACTGCAACATCGAGGGCGTTCTCCTAGTTGATGATCATCGTGGCGGCACCGGACAGCGTCAGTGGGCCGATGAGTTGGCCGATGATCGGGGTGATCGGCAGGAAGTTGGCCTCGACTCGAATCGAGACCAGGTCGGTTGGTGCGTGGTCGGTGCACGCCTGTGGCGGGCTGGTCCAGTCGCCACTTGGAGTAGTGGTCGCGTCGCAGCTGAGCTGGAGGTCGCTGGCGCCGATGACATCAAACGGGGCCATCATCCGGTTGGCGGCATCCAGGGCGTGTGCCTTCAGCGCATCGACGTCGGCGGGGCACACCGGCCCACCGGTCGTGCCGCAGCTCGGATCGGTCGACCCGATCCAGGAAGCTTCGACAGAGGCGAGGCGCGCCGCTTCGCGCGCGGCCTGCGACAGGGTGCTGTTGAGATAGACGGCGCGGCCCATGTCCACCAGCCCGAACACGACCAGCAGGAAGAACGGCAGGATCAGCGCGAACTCGACCATGCTCTGGCCGGTCCGCCGCTGACGAGTTCGGTGCGCGAGATGACGGATCATTTCAATGGCGGATCGTGATGGTGTCGCTGCCGCCGGGATTGGTGACGGTCAGGGTGACGTCGTGGTCGTTCTTGCCAGCATTGCCGTAGTTGACCGCGGCCGGGTTCTGAGCGTTCGATTGACTGCCGTCGCCGAACGTCCACAGCCAGTTGGTGATGAAACAGTTCACCGGATCGGTGACGGTCGAGGCGTCCGTGTAGGTGTGTTCCTTCTTGTTGGCGCTCTCGCTCCACGTGAAGTTCGCCACCGGCGGGTCGCAGCTGACGGGTCCGCCGGCCGGCACCGTCACCGTCCCCGTCGTCTGCGCGGTGCCGGCGCCATTGGTCACCTGCAGGATGATGGTGTAGGTGCCATCCAGGCTGTAGGTGTGCTCCTGGCTGGACGCACTGCCGACCGCGTCGGTGCCGTCGCCCCAGCTCCAGTTGTAGCCGGAGATGTTGCAGATTCCGCTGTTGGGAGACGATCCGCTGGGATCGGTCGAGACCGTGCGGCCGGTCAGGACCGTCACCGTGAATGATGCGGTCGGTGGCGTGGTGCACGGCGCCGGTCCGGTCGGACCGCCGGACCCGCCCCCGCCCGCTGCATATCCCAGCACGTTGGCGGTCGCGTCGGCGCTGAGCGCGAAGCCGCTGCCCAGGAAACCGTTCACCAGCGGGGTGAAGAAGCTGAATGGCTCCGAGATGGCGACCGTGATGCGGTTGCCGGCGCCGGCCCCACCGGGTGAGGAAGCGCAGGTGATCGGGCTGCCGGCAGAGTCCACGCAGGTCACGGCCACGGTCATGGCGTTCTCTCCACCCTGCGACTGGACGTTGCGCTCCTGCTGGGCACGGGCCGTGATGCCGGCCGTGTCGGCTGGCACCGTGGCCGCATAGGCCGCCCCCTCGCGCGCGGCGTTGGTGATCTGGATGTAGGTGAAGAACGCGCGACCGAAGTCGACCGTGATCACCAGCAGCAGGGCGAAGATGGGGAGCAGCAGCGCCATCTCGACCAACGATTGGCCGGAGGGCTGTCGAGACTGTTGGGGCACGCGGCGATGATCTGGGGTCAAGACTCTATCTGGGCACGATTTGTCCGGCACTCCGTGGGCTTCGGAGTCGCTGCCAGCGTAGCAGTTGCACCTTGCGGTCAACCTTGCCCGGGTCAACGCTGAAGCGCGGCGTGGCTGGGTCACGTGCCGGTCACTCCGCAGCCAACGGATCGGCCGGTTCCGCCGGCACGCGGACGGCCAACGTCGTTCCGGCACCTAGTGCGCTGTCCACGCTGATGGAGCCATTCATGGCCTCGAGCAGGCCGCGAGCCGCGTACAGACCGACGCCGCTGCCATCGGGAGCCGCCCGACGCGCCTGGGGCGAGCGGTAGAACTGGTCGAAGGCATGTGCTCGAGCCTCAGGGTCCATGCCGGAACCGTGATCGCGGATGGCGATCGAGATGGACTCCGACCCGGCCTCTATCGTGGCCTCGATCGGAGATCCCGCCGGACTGTACTTGACCGCGTTGTCTAGCACCGCCCACAGGACCTGTTCCAGACGATCCGGATCGGCAACCGCCAGGTGCGGTGATCCCGATTCGGTCAGTTCGAACGGGCGGTCCGCGCGCAGCGCGGCCCACGTCCGCTCGATCAAGGGCC
>JADLBB010000074.1 GCA_020848055.1 Chloroflexota bacterium
CGCGTGTAACCGAACTCGTACTCGTCGAAGTTGTGCTTCCGCTCGTCCGGACCGAGCTTGCCCATCACCGCGCGTGGCTCCTTGGTGTCCTCGGTGAAGGGCACGATGGTGAGGAACGCGGGCTGCGGTTCCGCGACGATGCGGCGCACCTGCGGATCGTCCAGGTCGTATCCGCGCAGCCAGTAGTCCATGGCGTAGCTGGCGCGTCGGCCCTCGCCCATGGCCTCGACGACGGTCGTAGATCCGGTGCGCACGTCGCCGGAGACGAAGACCTTGGGCACATCGGTGCGGAAGATGTCCTCTTCGGCGACGAGCGTGCCGCGCCGGCTCACCTCCAACCCGGTGCGAATGAAGTCGGGCTCGGATTCGATCCACGACAGGTCCGGTCCCTGGCCGATGGCCCCCAGCACGGTATCGCACTCGACGATGAACTCGGTGCCCGGCATCGGCTCGGGGCGGCGGCGGCCCTTGGCATCTGGCTCGCCCAATCGCATGCGCTGGAACTCCACGCCGGTCACCCGGTTGCGCTCGTCGGTCATGATCCGCGTCGGCGCCGCCTGGAAGATCAGCCGCGCGCCCTCCTCGATGGCGTCGTGCGCCTCGTCGGAGGCGGGCATGTCCTTGAGGTCGCGACGGTAGACCAGGGTCACCTCGGCGGCACCCTGGCGCACGCTGGTGCGCGTGCAGTCGATGGCGGTGAAGCCGCCGCCGATGACCACCACCCGCTCGCCCGCAAGGCTGGGCACCGGGACCCCGCGCGTCGAGTTGTAGAGGTTCTCCAGCGCGTTGACCATGCCGTCGGCATCCTCGCCGGGTATGCCCAGCTCGTTGGACCGGTAGCAGCCGATGCTGACGTAGATGGCGTCGTATTGGTCGTAGATGTCGCCCAGGTGGAAATCTCGCCCCAGCCGCATGTTCGGCTTGAACGTGGCGCCCAGTTCCCAGACGTGATCGAGCTCGCGGTCCATCCAGGCCTTCGGCAGGCGGTATTCCGGGATGCCGTAGCGCAGCATGCCGCCCTGTTCGGGCTCGGCCTCGAAGACGTCGACGTGGTGGCCTCGCAGCGACAGGTAGTACGCGGCCGTCAGGCCCCCTGTTCCGCCACCCACGACGGCCACGCGGCGGCCGGTGTCCGGATCCTTGGGCCACGGGATGGGTGCCGGCGCGTCCACCTCCAGCACCCTGTCGGCGCAGTAGCGGTGTTCATCGCGGATGGCGATGGCGGTATCGATCTCCTCGCGACGGCAACGCGTCTCGCACGGCGCGGGGCACACCCGGCCGAGGATGGCGGGGAAGGGCAGGGAGCGCTTCAGGACCCGGGTCGCCTCCTCCCAGTTGCCGAGCGCGTTCTGCTTCAGGAAGCCGGGGATGTCCACCCGGGTGGGGCACCAGAACTGGCAGGGCGGCAGGCAGTAGGCGTCATGGTCGCTGAAGATCAGGTCCAGGACCATGCGTCGGTTCTCGACGACTCGCTCGGAATGGGTGGTGACGACCATCCCCTCCTCGATCTTGGTGCCGCAGCTGATCGGGGTGCCATCGACTCCCTCGACCTCGACCGCGCAGATGCGGCACGCCCCGTAGGGCGCCAGCTTGGGCTCGTAGCACAGCGTCGGTATCTCGATGCCCAGCACGCGGCAGGCCTGCAGGATGGTCTGGCCCTCCTCGGCCTCGACCTGCTGCCCGTTGATGGTGACGCTGATCTTCCTGGTGCCGGGCACCATCGGCCAGGCGGGCGTGTAGTCGATGGCCTTGCCGTTGCCGGTCCCGTTGCCGTTGCTGCTGGTGAAGCTCATGGTCCCCCTACTGTAGCCCGGCCAGCGGTTCGAGGAGTGGACGCACCCCGGCGGCGCGGCAAGAGCCGGCCAGGCACTCCCCGCGCTCGGCGTGGGCGCGGTATTCGTCGGCGAAGTTGTCGAGCGTGGTGGTGATCGGTCCGGGAGCCAGCCGTTCCAGCGCGCACAGCCCGGTGTCGCGGACCTTGCGCGACAGTTGGCGCAACAGGGTGACGTCGTTCGGCCGGGGCGTCGCGGACAGGATGCGGTCGAGCGCCTCCACCAGGCGGCGGGTGCCGATCCTGCACGGGACCGCCTTGCCACAGGCTTCGCGCGCGCTGAAGTCGGCGAAGAAGCGCGCCGAGTCCACCATGCACACCGACTCGCCGACCACCAGGATGGTTCCCGAGCCGATGACCGCGCCGGCCGCGTCGAGCGGCTCGTAGTCGTACGGCGTGCCGAACGCTGCGGCCGCGATGGCGCCGCCGCCGGGACCGCCCACGAACGCGGCCTTCGGCTTCCCGCTGGCTCCGCCGGCGACGCCCACGATGCCCTCGAGCGGCGTTCCGAGGGCGACCTCGGCCACGCCGGGCGTGGCGACCTGGCCCATGATCGTTACCAGCTTGGTGCCCCGGCTGGCCTCACTGCCGAGGGAGGCGAAGTCCGCGGCCGAATGCGACGTGATCCAGGCAACGTGCGCCAGGGTCTCGGCGTTCTGCACGATGGTGGGCGACTCCCAGTTGCGGCTGGCGATCCAGATCCCGGCGGCCGCGGGGTAAGGGGGCCGGATGGTGGGCATGCCCCGATCGCCGGTGATTGCGCTGATCACCGCGGTCTCCTCGCCGGCGACGTAGGCGCCGGAGCCCTCCCACACGCGGGGCAGGATGCTCGTGTCGGTGCCCAGGACGAGGTACCCCGCCAGGTGCGCGGCGATCGCCTCGTCCACCGCGGCGCGCAGCCGCTCGATGGCGACGGTCCAGTCGCGGCGAACCGCGATGATCGCCTCGCTGGCGCCGACGGCATAGGCCGCGATCAGGGCCCCCTCGATCACCAGGTGCGGGTTGCCCTCGACCAGCGCGCGGTCGGACAGCGCGCTCGGATCGGCGCCCATGGCGTTGGCAATGACGACCTTGCGGTCGGCGGCGGTCGAGCGCGTGACGCGCCACTTGGCCGCGGTGGAGAAGCCGGATCCGCCGCGGCCGCGCAGCCCCGCGGCCTCGACCTCGCCTATGACCTCAGTGGGCGACATGTTGCGGATCGCGCGCTCCAGCCCAGCGTACCCGCCATGTTCGCGATAGCTCGCCAGGCTGGTCGGGTCGATGCGGCCGATGTCAGCGAGCAGCCGGCGTTCGCCACCCGACAGGATGTTGATCTGCGGCGAGACGGTACTGGCCATCAGTCCCGCGCCCCGGCCCGCGCCCCGGCGCGGGCATCGGCCGCGCGTCGCTCCTCGACGACGTGGCGGGCCGTGTCGGCGGTCATCGGTCCGTACACGATGGTGTCCACCCGGATGGCCGGTGCGAGCGATCCGGCGCCGACGTCGCTGCGGACCTGCAGGCTGAAGGAACCGTCGGCGGCCGTCTCGCCGGCCCGGATGCCGAGCGTCTGCTCGACCGCCTCCAGGACCTCCGGACCACCGCTGAAGCGGCAGGCGGTGCAGTCGCACACGGTCACGACGTGGCCGATGGCCGGCAGCAGGCGGAACCCGCCCAGCCCGGCGGCCCCGAAGACCTGCGCCCAATGGATGCTCATGCGATCACTGATCCGATGCAGGGCCTCCTCCGGCAGGTAGCCGTATCGGTCCTGGACCGTCCGGAAGATGGCGACCAGCGACTCCGGCCGCCCGCCGAAGCCGTCGATGGTGCCATCGACGAAGGCGGTGTCCACCGGCTCCTCCCAGCGCACCGCGTTGCGCATGGGCCTGGCCGGCAGGCCGGCGCGCCGGTACGCGTTCGGATCGCGGCGCTCGTCGTAGATCTCGGGGATGCCGTATCGGATCCGGTTGCCCTGGGAGTCGAAGCCGCTCATGTCGATCGCGTCGACCGGGCAGACCTGGGCGCACTGGAAGCAGACCTCGCACTTGTGGTCGCCGAACGGGTCGTAGATCAGGTCGAGGCGGCCGCGCCAGCGGTCGGACATCTGCGGCCGCTCCTCGGGGTACTGGCGCGTGACCTTCGGCGCGAAGAAGTTGCGGAAGGTGGTGACCATGCCCTTGGCGATACCGATTCCCGGAAACGTCATGCGCGCACCATCCTCACAGGTTGAAGGCCACGACCGCGATCGCGGTGGCGAACAGGTTGACCAGGGCCAGCGGCAGGAGGACCTTCCAGGCCATGCCCATCAGCTGGTCCACGCGGATGCGCGGCAGCGTGCCGCGCAGCCACACCGCGATAGAGACGAAGATGTAGGTCTTGAGGAAGAACCAGAAGGCGCCATACACCGTGCCGACAAAGCCGCCGAGCTCCGCGGGGAACGGCCACGGCGCCAGCCAGCCGCCGAAGAAGAGGCTGATCAGGATGCTGCTCATGATGAACAGCGCGACGTATTCGGCGAAGAAGAAGAAGCCGAAGCGCATGCCCGAGTACTCGGTGAACGGTCCTGCCACCAGCTCCGAGTCGGCTTCCACCAGGTCGAATGGGCTGCGGTTGATCTCGGCCAGGGACGCGATGTAGAAGATCACCACGCCCACCGGCTGCCACAGCAGCAGCCAGCCGTGGTCGCGCTGCCAGGCGATCAGCTCACTGAAGCTGAGCGTCCCGGCCAGGACCACCGCTCCCACGATCGACAGCGTGAGCGGGATCTCGTAGCTGACCATCTGCGCCGCGCTGCGCAGGCCGCCGAGGAGCGAGTACTTGTTGTAGCTCGCCCAGCCCGCGACCAGCAGGCCCACCACCGAGAGTCCAAGCACCGCGAAGAAGTAGACGATGCCGATCGAGAAGTCGGCAGCTATGGCGCCGGGAGCGAACGGGATGACCAGCATGCTCATGGCGGCCGCCATGTACACCATCCACGGGGCCAGCGTGAACGTCCCACGGTCGGCCTGGTCCGGCACCGCGTCCTCCTTGGCCAGCACCTTGAAGCCGTGGATCGTGCTCTGGAACATGCCCTTGTAGCCGATGCGGTTGGGTCCGAAGCGCAGCGCCAGCTGGGCGATGATCTTCATCTCCATCTGGATGATGACGAAGGCGGTGGGCACGGTCAGCAGCAGCAGCAGGGTCGTGGCCAGCAGGAAGCGGCCGATGCCAAGCAGCAGTTCCAGGTCCATCGGTTACTTGTCCACTCCACCCATCACCGGGTCCAGGCTCGAGATGACCGCCATGGTATCGGCCAGCAGCAGGCCGGGCATCATGACTGGCATCGCCTGCAGCGATATGAACGACGGGTCGCGCATGCGGAACCGATACGGGTTGGGCCCACCATCGCTGAGGGCGTAGACGCTGTACAGGCCGCGCGGCGACTCGACCGCGCCGTAGGCGCGCCGGCCCGGCTTGGGGCGAATGATCCCGGGCACCTGCGCCTGCACCGGGCCGTGCGGCATCTTGTCCACGATCTGGTCGATGAGGTGAATGCTCTGCTTGATCTCCGCCACGCGCTGCATGTAGCGGGCGTACGAGTCGCCGGCCTGCTGGGTGATGACGTCGAACTCGAGCTCGTGGTAGATGCTGTAGGGGTGCGCCTTGCGCACGTCGAACGGCACCCCGCTGGCGCGCAGATTGGGTCCGGTGAGGCCCAGCGAGATCGCCCGCTCGGCACTGAGCACGCCCAGGCCCTTGGTGCGGCCGGTGAATATCTCGTTCTCGCTGATCATCCACTCGTTCATCTCGATCAGCTTGTCGACCTTTGAGCGCCAGGTGGACAGGCGGCTGATGAACTCGTCGCTGACGTCCCAGTTCACCCCGCCGACCCGGAAGAAGTTGAACAGCATGCGCTGGCCGCTGATGGCCGACAACAGCTCGACGACCTCGTCGCGCTCGATGAAGCTGTACAGGATGGGCGTCAGGCCGCCCATGTCCAGCGCCAGGAAGCCCATCATCAGGTCGTGGCTGAAGACCCGGTTCAGCTCGACCACCAACGCGCGGATGTACTCGGCCCGCGGCGGCGCCTTGATGTCGTACAGCTTCTCGAACGCGATGGCCGGGGCGTGCTCGTTGTGCATGGTGGACAGGTAGTCCATCGGGTCCACGTAGGTCAGGACCGCCGTGTAGGTGGCGTACTCGGACAGCTTCTCGATGCCGCGATGGAGGTAGCCGAGCACCAGGTCCATGTCGACGATCACCTCGCCGCGCACCTTTGCCACCAGGCGCAGGACCCCGTGCGTCGACGGATGCTGCGGGCCGAGGTTGATCAGCATCTCGCCCTCGTTGAGGGTGTACATCTCCCGCTCGCGCTCGGTCTGCGGCGGCCGATCGGGAATGCCGACCATCTCGAACCCGGAGTATTCCGGGCCGGCCGGGGACGGCATCATGCCGGCGGCGGCGCGCAGCCGTGCCTCCTCGGCCGCGTCGAGTTCGATGGGGTCGGGGATGCGGATGTCGGGATCGACGGTCGTCATGCGCCGCCACCGTCAAGTTCGCCCGCCGTGGTGGCTCGGTCCTCGGCCTCCAGCGCCGGAGTTCGCACGCCGGGCGCATCGCGGAAGCGCGCGAGATCCCATGTCTCGGGGCGCTCGAGCGGGTTGACGCCGGCGGCGGGCGAGTCGGCGGCGTCGTCGGGTAGGCGGAAGTCCTTGCGCTGCGGGAACGATCGGTAGTCGGGCGACATGTAGATCCGGCGCAGGTCGCGGTTGCCCACGAAGATGATGCCCATCATGTCGTACATCTCGCGCTCGTGGAACATGGCGCCCTCCCACAGTCGGGTGACGCTCGCGATGCGTGGGTCCGCGCGGTTGACGCGCGCCCGCACGCGCAGCCAGGCCGGATGCTTCCAGCTGTACAGGTGGTAGACGACCTCGAGATGCTCGGTCGGGCCGTAGTCGACGCCCGCCGCATCGGCGAGCATGAAGAAGGCAAGCTCGGGATCGTCGCGCAGCACGGTCATGACGTCGATGACGCGGGTGGCATCGATCTGGAACTCGACGGTGTCCTCGTCGGTCCACAGGTGTTCGACGTCTTCGCCAAGCCGCTCGGTCAGGCTCCGAACCAGCGGGCCGGCTGTGATGGGGACGCTCAGCGCACGTCTCCTTCCCAGCGTATCCGCTGCGGGCCTCGATCGACGTACGTGCGCCATTCGCCGCGCCGCTGCTTGACGAGTTCGTGGAGCTTCATCATCCCGTAGATCAGGCCCTCCGGTCGCGGCGGACAGCCCGGGACGTAAACGTCCACCGGCATGACGCGGTCGACGCCCTGCACCACCGAGTAGCTGCGCTTGAAGCGGCCGCCCGACGTGGTGCAGGTGCCCATGGCGACGCACCACTTCGGCTCGGGCATCTGTTCCCACAGGCGTACCAGCGGTCCGGCCATCTTGGTGGTCAGCGTGCCGGCCACGATCAGGACATCGGCCTGGCGAGGACTGGCGCGGAACGGGAACATCCCGAAGCGATCCATGTCGTTCATGCTGGTGGCCGTGCTCATCATCTCGATCGCGCAGCAACTCAGGCCCGACAGCAGCGGCCACAGCGAGTTGGCACGGATGAGGTCCAGGATGTAGTCGGCCTTGGTGGGGATGACCTCGAGCATGCCGTGGAAGCCGCCCTGCGGGTGGTCGTCCATGGCGAATGGAAGCAGCAACTCGTCGTTGGCGGCGGCATCGGGGATGACGATCGGCACCTGGCTGGTCGCGGCCACCAGCGGTGCATCGGTCGTGGCGATGCCCGTCGCCGGGGCTGGCGCCTCGGCCGTCCGGGACCGGCGCGGCCTGCGCGGCCCTACCGCCACTTCAGGTCCCCCTTCTTCCAGGCGTAAAGCTCGCCGAACATCAGGATGGCGAGGAAGATGCCGACCAGCACGATGCCCTGGAACTCGAGCGCGCGGACGGTGATGGCCCACAGGTACACGAAGATGATCTCGACGTCGAAGGCCACGAACAGCAGCGCGTACAGGTAGAACGCCAGCCCGAAACGGCTCCAGGTGTCGCCGATGGTGTCGATCCCCGACTCGTATGGCAGGCCCTTCTGCGGGCGCCGTCTCCGATGCGTGATGAGCCAGGAGAGCAGGATCGTGCCAAAGACGAAGGTCGTCGCGGCGAATCCGAATCCGATGACGTAAATCAGTCCGGTGTGATCCATCTCCACTCCGGTCGCACGCGCGAGATGCCGATGCCGGGCGGGCGGCCCTCGTGCCACCCCGCGCTATCGATTTGTCGGTTGACGAGGCGATGCGCCTCCCGACCAGTCTAGCAGGGAGTCGGTCGTGATCGACGCCGCATGCCGGGCTGCCCCTTCGCGCGGAGGCTGCTCCTCGATTCGGCAGATTCATGCCACGACGGCACTTTCCCCCACAGGCTGAAGCCAAGGGCGCTAATGCAGGATGGCAGCCGCACAAGACCCTGATCGGGCGGAGCGCAGCGCGTAGTGCCGCTGCCACCCGGCATCTGCCGGAAACTCCAGCCTCAGCGACCCTGCCACGCGGCGCGCAGGATCAGCCGCAGGCCATCGCTGACCAGGGCGTGTCCGCCCAGCAGGAACGGCACGGGCGCCGAAGCCGCGGCCGACGTCAGCTCGCACAACCACGGCGTGGAGATGCGGCCGGCGTCGCCGAAGTCCGATGCGAACCGTTCCTCGGAAGGCGGCCAGGCGCCCGCGTCCGAGGTTTCGGCCATGGCTGCCATCAGCACCCGCGTGTCGAGCACCACCGCGTCGCCCAGCGCGGCGAGCTCGGCCACCAGCTCGGCCGGCGAGGTTCGGGCCATGAACGCGGCCAGCAGCGATCGTGGCCCCGGACCGCCATGGGCCGCGCGCATCCCACGCTCCTCGATCATGCCCCGTACGCGACAGGCGGCGTCGGCCTCCAACTCGGCCCAGGTGCGTCCCGAGATCCGGCCGGTCACGACCAGCTCGGCGCCGCGGTCGCGCACGACATCGCCGATGGCGGCCAGGTGCGGGACATCCAGTGCGCGGTCGCCGGGCAGGCGCGCCATCTCCAGGTGCGCGGACACCGGTCCGGCGAGCGGGCGCTGTCCGTCGAGGTGGGTCGCCAGGCGCAGCAGCGCCAGGTCCAGCGTGGTGTCCACGTCGAAGCGAGCCCAGGCCGCCGATCCGAGGTCGCGCCACGCGAAGCCGGCGTCGGCAAGGCATCGCGGCGCGCCGTTGTCGGTGGCGCATGTCTCAAGCGCGGCTAGGGCAGCGGACAGGTCGCCGGCCACGACGAACGCATCGGCGCTGAAGCGGTTGTTGGCCACGACCTCACCCCGGATCGGCGTCAGCAGGCCGTCGAGATCGAGGTCATCGAGCAGGGCCAGGGCACCCGCGCCGACGTAGCCGATGGCGTCCACCTCCCCCTCGCTCGACGACAGGGCCGTCCGGGCCGCGGCCGAGAACCAGCGGCCCCAGTGGAACGGCGATTCGGCGCACGAGAAGGGCAGCGGCGTGGTGGCCGCCCCCAGCGCCCCGAGGCGGTTCGCCATCTCGTTGGCCAGCAGGTGCTGCCCGGTGGCGGCCACGGCGGCGTGACTGCCGAACGGCAGGTCGTCGCGTGGGGTGGCAACCAGGACGAGCGGTGCCGGACGCTCAGCCACGTTCGCGCAGGGCGTGCAGTTGCTCGAGGTGCATGCAGTCGTGGACACCCACGAACAGGAGCCACTCCCCGCAGCGCAGGTGCCCGATGAGCGGATGATCCATCCCGCAACGCTGCGTCTCGTGCCCCGCGATTCGCTCGCCGGCCTCGCTGATGGCGCGCCGCGAGCGCTCCAGGTACCGGTGCAGATCCTCGCGCGTGGCGTCTTCGGGACCCGGCACCGATGGCGTTACCAGCGGCGCCCCGGCGGTCCGCCAGGGTGCTCCAGCGGCATCGAGCGCGGCCCAACTCGCGAGGAAGCGTCGCGCGGCCGTGGTATGGGCGAAGGCCTGGGCCACGTTCCAGTCGTCCTCGCCCCCGGGTGCTCGCATCTGTGCGTCGCTCAGTTCGTCCAGCACCGATGCCAGCGCGTCGGCCACGCGCTCCTGCTGGGCCACGATCCGGGGGGCGCCGTCAACGGTGACCCTGGCGCGCAGCTCGCGCCGGACGCGCTTGAGGCCGGGCAGGTCCCAGGCAAAGACCCGCCAGCAGGCGACGACATCGGGTGCGCCGGCCTCGAGCGCCTCCACCCAGGCCGGGCTCATCGGTCCAGGGTCAGGCAGTTCGGGGTCAGAGGCGCTCGAAGCGCTCGACCGGCATCACGAACACGGTCGCTCCGCCGACCTGGACCTCGACCGGATAGGGCATGTAGAACTCGCCCGGCTCCATGATCGGGGGCATCGGGTTCACGAACTGCTTTCGGGAGTGGCAGTTGGCGCTGATGATCTCGAGCACAGCGTCCACCCCGTCGTCCTCGACCCCGACCAGGATCGTGGCGTTGCCCTGCTTGAGGAAGCCGCCCGACGAGTTGAACCGTGTCGCGCGGTACTCCTTGTCGAGCAGCGCGTCCACCAGCGTGCCGGCATCCTCGCTGTGGACGATCGCGATGACGAGCTTCATCGGTGGCTCCTTGGTTCGGCATGGCGCGTCTGATGGACGGTCAGATTATGGCGCACGACCGTACCGATGGGCCAGCGCCTTGCGCCCCCCGCAGCCGGGGCCGAGGCCCTATGCCAGCAGCGGCTCCACCAGGGCGCGGATGGCGTCGTCGGCCGCCTCCACGCTGCCGGAGCCATCGACCACCCGGAACCGATCAGGCTCGCCGGCCGCCAGGCGCAAGTAAGCCGCGCGAACGGTCTCGAAGAACGCGACCTGCTCGGTGTCCTCGAAGCGGTTCCACTCGCTGCGACGGCGCGTGCGTTCCAGCCCGACCTCGACCGGCACGTCGAGCAGGATCGTCAGGTCGGGCAGCAGGCCATAGGTCGCGAAGTCCTGTAATCGGCGCAACTCCACCGGGTCATTTCCGTAGCCCGCGCCCTGGTAGGCCAGCGACGAGTCGAGGTAGCGAGCGCAGACGACCCAGTCACCGCGCTCGAGTGCGGGTCGGATGACGCTGGCCACGTGCTGCGCGCGTCCGGCGGCGAACAGCAGGGCGTCCGCCCGCGGATCCAGGTCGTCGGACATGCCGCGCTCGTGCAGCACGATGCGCCGGACCTCCTCGCCCAGCGGCGTGCCACCGGGCTCCTGGGTCAGGACGGTCGGGGTGCCGCGCGTGCGCAGCCACTCGGCCAGGTGGCGCGCGGCCGTCGTCTTGCCGCTGCCCTCGGGACCCTCGAGGGTGATGAACGTGCCGCGCTTCACGCCGGCGTCGCTCATCGGCGGCGTCCGCCATCCTCGGGAATGAGCTCGACTCGTCGGTTCGGTTCCGAGCCACGTGAACGCGACATCAGCGCGTTGCGCTCGGCCATCTGGTGCTGCAGGCGCCGTATGTAGGCGTTCTGCGGCGCGAGCTCCACCGGCCGCCCGGAGGCCTGCACCAGGCCGATCGCCTCGGCCGTCTCGCGCAGCGCGGCCTCCTGGGGATCGGCCGACAGGTCGAACAGGCTGGCCAGCATGTTCTCCATCTGCAGCGTCGTGTTCGACTTGAGGACGTAGATCGGCACGCCGTTGGATTCGGCGTCGCGCAGGGCGGCGGGCTTGCGCTTGTAGTAGTTGCGCAGGGTGGCGACCGCATCGGCCTCGTCGAGGTCGCGGGCGACCGTGACCGGCACGCCCAGCTCGCGAACCGCCTGCTCCAGGCGCTTGCGGCTGATGCCGAACGCAAACAGGCTCAGCGGCCGGTGGTTGCGACCGCCTCGCGGGTGGCCGGCCCCGATGGGTCGGTCCATCGCCGGTTCGTCCACCCCGGCCAGCGCCAGCTCGAGGTCGCGCCGTGCCGCCTGATCGTCGGCGAGGTCGGACCGGCCGCCGCTCAGCCGCTCACCGGGCAGGCTGCGCAGGCCCGATGGCCGCCCCGGCGCTCCGGCTTCGCCCGCCGGAAGCGGCCGGATGCCCGGTGCGTAGCGGCCGCCACGGCCCGGCCGGGAGAACGCGCCGAAGCCACCGGCCGGCTCCAGCGGCGCGAAGACCGGCGTGCCCGATGCCGACTCGCTCAGGCGATAGTCGTACTTGGTCTGCGACCGCACGGCCCCCGAGGGGTCACGGAAACGCGCCTCCGGCGGGACCATGTGGCCGCGCAGGATGGCGTCCACCGTCTCGGCCACGTTGCGATGGA
>JADLBB010000075.1 GCA_020848055.1 Chloroflexota bacterium
ACCACCGAGCTCTCCACGCATCTCAGCGTGGACTTCACCCTCTCCTCATAGGCTGTGTCCATGCATCGCATCTCGACGTTGAGGGTGTCCCCGATCTGCCTCGGGGGAAACGTGTTCGGCTGGACGGCCAATGCCGCCGAGACCGAAGCCATTCTCGACGCCTTCATCGGCGGTGGCGGCAACTTCATCGACACCGCCGACGTCTACTCGGCCTGGGTCCCCGGGCATCGTGGCGGGGAGTCGGAGAGCCTGATCGGCGGCTGGCTGGGCCGCAACGGCAACCGGGAGAAGGTGGTGATCGCCACCAAGGTCGGCAAGCACCCGATCCACCGCGGGCTGCGCCCCGGGAACATGCGGATCTGCCTCGACGGTTCCCGGCGCCGGCTCGGCGTCGAGACCATCGACCTGTACTACGCCCACGAGGACGACGCGCACGTCCCGACCGCTGACTGGGTGGGTGCTTTCGACCAGATGATCCGGTCCGGCGCCATCCGGCACTACGGCCTGTCCAACTTCACTCCGGCAAGGGCGCAGGAGGTCATCGACGTCGCCACCAGCGAAGGACTTGCGCTGCCGGTCGCCATCCAGCCGGCCTACAACCTGGTTCATCGCGCCGAGGTGGAGACGTCCGGACTCGGCGTGTTCTGCACCGATCACAAGCTGGCCCTCGTGCCGTACTTCGGCCTGGCCGCCGGCTTCCTCACCGGCAAGTACGCCCGTGGCGAGACGGCCCACGGTGCCCGGGCCGCACGGGTGAAGGGCTACGCGACCGACGCCGGGTTCGACGTGGTGGACGAAGTCGTCGCGATCGCCGAGGAGCTGGAACTGGAACCGGCCACCGTCGCGCTCGCCTGGGTTCGCCAGCAGCCGGCGGTCACAGCCCCGATCGCTTCGGTGAGTTCGACCGAGCAGCTGCCGGCCATCCTGGCTGCCGGCGAGCTCAAGCTCTCACGCGCCCACGTGAGCCGCCTTTCCAAGGTCTCGGCCGGCTTCCGCTGATCCGTCGTCGGCCTGCCCTCGGCGCCCCCTGCGCGCCGAGGGCCAGCCTTGACGTCGAGGGCCAGTCCCTGGGCGCTGGCTCTCGGGCGTAAGGCTGGCCCTCGATGTGGCGGTGAGCCGGTTCGTCAGCTCTCGACGTTGCCCTCGATCTGGGTCGCTCCGCCACTGTGGGCAACAGCGATCTTGCGCGGCTTCGCCTCCTCGGCCACCGGGATCCGCAAGCTGAGCACCCCGTCGCGGTACTCGGCGCCGATCCGGTCGAGGGCCACGCCGTAGCCGAGGGTCAACTGGCGGGCGAACGTGCCGGCCGGACGCTCCCGGACCAGCCACTTCTGCTGGTCGGTCGTCTCCGCGTTGCGCTGCGCCCGGACCGTCAACGTGCGGTCGTCGACGTCGACATCGATCGAGCCCGGGTCGACGCCCGGCAGGTCGATGCGCGCGACGAACTCGTCACCTTCGCGGTACAGGTCCATCGGCATGGCGGAGCTGGCAGGCGTGCGGGCGACGTCGGAGAACCACCGGTCCACCTGGCTGAAGGGATCGAATGCTCGTGCCATCTGGCTCACTTCCTCTCGTGTCATTGGCACTCGCAGTGTCCGAGTGCTAACTCCAGTCTGCATCCGCTACCGGAGATATTTCAAGAGAGTTGAGTCTGTCAGGCTCAACTTGTTCGCGGGTGGCGAACCGACGGACCACTCCTGCCCGCTCCGCTGGCCACGTCCGGACTCTCGCCGTCCCGCGAGCGCCGGGAACGGCTCCTCGTCTACGCTGCTGGCGTGGCTCAGCGCAAGGAGGTCCGTCCGCCGGTACCGCATGTCTCGGGCGCCCGGCCGCCGGTTGTCGACCAGAAGGCACTCCCACGGCACGTCGCGATCGTGATGGACGGCAACGGGCGCTGGGCGAAGGCGCGCAACCTGCCGCGAACCGACGGGCACGCCCGCGGCGAGGACGCCCTGTTCGACGTGATCGAGGGCGCCATCGAGCTCGGCATCAAGAACCTGTCCGCCTACGCCTTCTCCACCGAGAACTGGCGCCGGTCCCCCGACGAGGTGCGCTGGCTGATGGGCTTCAACCGGGACGTCATCCACCGCCGCCGCGACCAGCTGGACGCCCTCGGCGTGCGGATCCGGTGGGCCGGGCGTACCCCGAAGCTGTGGCGCAGCGTGATCAACGAGCTGCAGGACGCGGAGCGCCAGAGCGCAGGCAACAACGTGCTGACCCTCCAGTTCTGCGTGAACTACGGCGGCCGCGCCGAGATCGTGGACGCCGCCAGGGCGATCGCCGAGGCGGCCGTTCGCGGCGAGCTCGACCCGTCCCGACTCACCGAGGAGCGGTTCCGACGGTTCCTGGATGAGCCGGAGATCCCCGACGTCGACCTGTTCATCCGCTCCTCGGGCGAACAGCGGACCTCGAACTTCCTGCTGTGGCAGTCGGCCTACGCCGAGATGGTGTTCATGGACCGGCTGTGGCCCGACTTCGACCGCAGGGACCTGTGGCGAGCGGTGGAGACCTACATACAGCGGGACCGGCGCTACGGGGGCGCCGAGCCCAACCCGGTCGGCTGATGCCGTTCGTAGCGGTCCACTCCCCGCTGTTGGGCAGGGAGGTCCAGATCCGGGTCGAGGCCGACCCGGAGGCTGCGCTGGCGGCCGACGCCGCAGCAGTCGCCGAGTTCGAGCGGTTGAGCCAGATCTTCTCGATCTACAGCGAGACCAGCGAACTGAGCCGCTGGCGTCGCGGGGAGGTCGAGGAGTGCTCGCCGGAGCTCACCCAGGTGCTGGCCGCTTCGAAGGCCTGGCACGCGACCAGCGCCGGCGCCTTCCACCCGGCCATCGGAGCGCTGCGGCTCCGCTGGCTGCGGGCCGCAGCAGAGGACCGGTTGCCGGACCCGGGTGAACTGGCCGAACTCGTCGAGGCCTGCGCCACCCTGCCGTTCACGGTCACGGACGGGCGGGTGAGCCGGATCGCCGACTGCTCCGGCGTGGACCTGAACGCCATCGCCAAGGGCTTCATCGTCGACCGAGCTGCCGCTGCGGCCATCGAGCTGCCCGGGGTCGACGCAGTGATGATCAACGCCGCCGGTGACCTCAGGCACCTGGGTGACGGCTCGGTGCTCGTCGGTGTCGACGACGCGGATGGTCCGCTCGAGCCGGCGCCGCCCCGGTGGCGGGTGCGGCTGTCCCGGGCCGGCCTCTCCACTTCCGGAGCGATCCGCCGGGGGTTCGAGATCGGCGGCGCCTGGCTTGGGCACGTCCTCGATCCGCGAACCGGCTGGCCGGTGGCGCACACCAGCTCGGCATCGGTCATTGCCGCGGACGCGATGACCGCCGACGCCCTGGTCACCGTCCTCGGGGTGCTCGAGCCGGAGGCGGCGCTCGCGCATGCGCAGGTTGAGGGGATCGCCTGCCTGGTCGTGACCGCCGACGGCCGGCAACTGCGCAGTCCGGCATGGCCGGCGGAGGCCGAACCCGCCTGACCAGATGGGCCCGGGCGCGATGGGCAGCGCGGGCTGCCGATCAGTCGGCTCCGGCCTCCATGCCCGAACGCTCCTGGGCTGCCTCGATCGCCGAATCGGTCTCGACGCCGGTGGTGATCGCGTCGGCCCGTCCCGACTCGAGGGCGCCCACGAGGGCGGACACTTCGCCGCCGACCAGACCGAGCTGCGCGTACTGCTCCAGGCGGGTGCGGGAGTCGGCGATGTCGAGGTTCCGCATGGTCAGCTGGCCGATCCGGTCGAGCGGGCCGAAGGCCGCGTCCCCGACCCGCTCCATGGAGAGCTTCTCCGGGTCGTAGGAGAAGGTCGTGCCCTCGGTGTCGAGGATCGAGTAGTCCTCGCCGCGACGCAGCCGCAGGGTGACCGAACCGGAAACGGCGGAACCCACCCAGCGCTGCAGCGACTCGCGGACCATCAGCGCCTGCGGATCGAGCCAGCGGCCCTCGTACATCAGGCGGCCGAGGCGGCGGCCCTCCTGCTGGTAGTTGGCGAGGGTGTCCTCGTTGTGGATCGCGCTGAGCAGGCGCTCGTAGCAGATGTGCAGGAGCGCCATGCCGGGGGCCTCGTAGATGCCGCGGCTCTTGGCCTCGATGATGCGGTTCTCGATCTGGTCGCTCATGCCCAGGCCGTGGCGTCCACCGATGGCGTTCGCCTCCATGACCAGGTCGACGGCGGTCGCGAACGTCCTGCCGTTGATTGCCACCGGCCGGCCCTGCTCGAAGGTGACCGACACGTCCTCGGTCGCGATCTCCACCGCCGGGTCCCAGAAGCGGACGCCCATGATCGGATCGACGATCTCGATGCCGACGTCGAGGTGCTCCAGCTCCTTGGCCTCATGGGTGGCTCCCCAGATGTTGGCGTCGGTGGAGTAGGCCTTCTCCTTGGAGTCCCGGTAGGGCAGGTCGCGTTCGGCCAGCCACTGCGACATCTCGGCGCGCCCGCCGAGCTCGCGGACGAAGTCCGCGTCCAGCCACGGCTTGTAGATCCGCAGTTGCGGGTTGGCGAGGAGGCCGTAGCGGTAGAACCGCTCGATGTCGTTGCCCTTGTAGGTGGAGCCGTCGCCCCAGATCCAGACATCGTCCTCACGCATCGCGCGGACCAGCATCGTGCCGGTCACGGCGCGCCCGATCGGGGTGGTGTTGAAGTAGGTGCGTCCGCCCGTGCGGATGTGGAAGGCGCCACAGGCCAGCGCCACCAGGCCCTCCTCGACCATTGCGGTGCGGCAGTCGACCATGCGGGAGAGCTCGGCGCCGTAGGCTCCGGCGCGGCCGGGGACCGAGGCGATGTCCGGCTCGTCGTACTGGCCGAGGTCAGCGGTGTAGGTGCACGGGACGGCACCCTTCTCCCGCATCCAGGCGACTGCCACGGACGTGTCCAGCCCTC
>JADLBB010000076.1 GCA_020848055.1 Chloroflexota bacterium
CGGCTCCCACCAATTGGCGACGTGGATGTAGCTGTAGCCGATGCCCTTGAGTGCCACCGGCACGGCGAGGTGCTGGCTCAACTGGCGCTGGATTGGTCCCCGGTCGCGGCCGGACGTCGCGGACGCCTCCAGGACATCGGCATCGAGGTAGCGCATGTTCAGCGAGCTGACCAGCGACAGCGGGGTCTTGATGTAGTTGGCGTGCGCGTGGCGCGCCACGTTGAAGCCGCGATTCTCCAACGCGGAAAGGAACGGCTCGTCGTCGTAGCCGTACGTCTCCCGCAGGGCAGTGGGTCCCGCGTAACGATCCACGATCAGGTAGTAGACGTCCGGCAGGTCGCCATCGGGTGGATGCAGCATGATCGCGTCGATATCGCCCTCGATCGGATGGGCCGACGCGCGCGCGACCATGCCGTTGCCCAGGCTCCACGCGTTTGCGACCACCAGGACCAGGGTGACCAGGTTCAGGAAGCGGGTAGCGCGGGCCGCTCCATGCCGCGCGCCGGTGACCAGCCACACGGCGGCGAACAGGAGCGCGATCCAGATGACGAGAAACGGCAGCTGCCTAGGAAAGCTCGAGGCCACCATGTTCCAGGCGTGGCCGTACCCGAAGAAGCCGATGACCAGGACGGTGGTGACCAGGCCGGCGCCGTGCCAGTTCCTGGTGACCAGGCCGAGGATCACGAGCACCGCGGCGGCGCTGCCCACCGACACCGCCAGTGGCAGCAGGATCGGGCGCGTGGTGACCTGCTCCGACGCGTTGGCTGCGAACAGGAAGACCACCGGGTAGGCGGCCGCCAGCAGCGGGTGAAACGGGATCGAGCCTAGGCTGCGCCAGTCCCGTGTCAGTCCGGACACTCGCCCCGGACCGGCTGGACCTGTACCATCGGGCATAACACTAACCCGAGGGCGCGCGTCGTGCTGATTGCCTATATCGATCCGGGGTCCGGGAGCATGCTGCTGCAGGTCTTGCTGGCGGGCGTGCTGGCCATCCCATTCTTCTTCAGGCGCGTGATCGCCGATACGCTAGGCCGATTCCGCCGCGGCGGCGCCGATACGGCCGCGACCGGCAACCCCGCGCAGGATGACGATCCCGCCGCCTGACGGGGTCGATGTCGACCCGGCTTCCTTCCGCGATCCGGCCGGCTTCGTCTACCGCCGCGACGGCGTCCTGTACCGCCAGGTGCAGCCGGTTGCGGCGGACGACTGGCGCGCGTTCATTGAGGGTGGGTTGTACCGGTCGCTCGTCAACGATCGGCTCATCGTCGAGCACGAGGACGCGCCGCTCGCCGACGCGGCCACGCCCGAAGCGGCGGCGGTCATCCGTCCGCGCCGGCTCGACTTCATCAGCTACCCGTACGAGTGGTGCTTCTCGCAATTGAAGGATGCCGCGCTGTTGACGCTCGAGCTGCAGTCGCGGGCGCTCGACGCCGGCATGCGGCTCAAGGACGCCAGTGCCTACAACATCCAGTTCGATGCCGGCCGCCCGATCCTGATCGACTCGCTCAGCTTCGAGCGTGCCGAGCCGACCGATCCGTGGCCCGCCTATCGACAGTTCTGCGAGCATTTCCTGGCGCCGCTGGCGCTGATCGCCCGTCGCGACCCCCGGTGCGGCCTGCTGCTGCGCGACTTCGTGGACGGCATCCCGCTGGACCTCGCGTCGCGCCTGCTGCCGGGGCGGTCGCGGCTCAATCTCGGCCTGTCGGCTCACCTCCACCTTCATGCCCGTGCCCAGCGCCGGGCCTCCAGCGCGCCGATCCGAACCGAGGCCGATGCGCCCGCGCCCTCGCGCCGGGTGAGCGCCACCGGGCAGCGCGCCCTGCTCGATTCGCTGCGGCGAACGGTCGAGCGGCTGCGATGGAAGCCGGTCGGACAGTGGGCGGGTTACGCGACCGCCACCTCGTACTCCGATGCCGCGACGGCCAGCAAGGGCCAGATCGTGCGTGACATGCTCGCTACCGTCGACGGGCGGAGCGCCTGGGACCTCGGTGCCAACACCGGCGTCTACAGCGCCATGGCCGCCGACGCTGGGTACCGCGTCGTGGCCTGGGACCTGGACCCGGCCGCGGTCGAGGCGCATTGGCTCCGCGTGCGCGGCGATGGCGGCCCGCCGGTGCTGCCCCTGGTCGGCGACCTGGTCAACCCGTCGCCGGCGTTGGGCTGGGCACTGGCCGAGCGAGCCTCCTTCCTCGAGCGCGAGCACCCGGACGTGCTGCTGGCGCTCGCCCTCGTCCACCACCTCGCGATCGGCAACAACGTTCCGCTGCCGGCCATCGCGCGCCTGTTCGCGCGCCTGTCAGGTCACGCGATCGTCGAGTTCGTGCCGAAGGCGGACCCGATGACCCGCCGCCTGCTGGCCGCCCGCCGCGACATCTTCGACGACTACTCGATCGACGGGTTCCGCGCCGCGTTCGGTTCGGCCTTCGAGATCGTCCGCGAGGCGCCGATCACCGACTCGCCGCGCACCCTGTTCCTGCTGGCCCGGCGATCGGCGTGAATACCTGACACGGACCGCCAGGATCGTGGGTGCAGACTGCGCCAATGACCGAGTCGCTCGAGATCCATCCGCTGACCGCCGATCGCCTGTCCGACCTCGCGGCACTGTTCGGCCAGGGCGGCGACCCGAAGTGGTGCTGGTGCGCCTGGTACCGGCTGCGCAACGTCGACTTCGGACGCTCGACGGCCACGTCCAACCGGCAGGTCCTGGAGCGCGAGGTCGAGACGCTCCGCCTCGACGGTCGCGCTCCCGGGCTGGTGGCCTACCGAGACGGGGAAGCCATCGGCTGGGTGAGCCTCGGTCCACGCGACGACTACGAGCGGCTCACTCATTCCAAAGTGCTTGCCTCGCTCGACGAGCGGCCGGTGTGGTCCATCGTCTGCTTTGTCGTCGCTCGACAGGCCCGAGGAGCCGGTGTGGCCACGGCGCTGCTGGCGGCTGCGGTCGACTACGCGGCCGAGCACGGCGCGACCCTGCTCGAGGCCTATCCGATCGAGACCGACGGGCGTCGGGTTCCCGCGGCCGATGCCTACAAGGGCACGGTCGGCATGTTCGAGGCCGCCGGCTTCGACGTGGTGGCACGGCGTCAGTTCAACCGGACGAGCCCGGTGCGGCCAATCGTCCGGCGCGAGCTGGATTCCCCTGACAATCCTGCTCGGCCTCGGCGTTGACGTGGTGCGTGTGCGCAGCGTATCCTCGACCCGCGCCCGGAGGGGCATCGCGACCGTGGTCATTTCGATCAGCATCGACGCCGGAGCACGCAGGCGGCAACGCCGGAGCACGTAGGCTCGATCCGTCGAGTGGCCGCTGGATGAGCGAAGTCACTCCGGGCGTCTCGCTGTCGGATTTCGCTGGGTTGCGCGCGAGCCCTCGGCGAAGTCGCCAGGTTCCGCTCCGAGCGTTGTTTGGTGGGCCGGGTGACGTGGGAGCACGATTCCGGCTTAGATTTGCGCAGGATTCGCCGGGTTGTGCGCGTGCATCGCCGCCTTACGCCCGCTCCCAGCGCAATCTGGCACCTTACGGCGGATACCGAGCTGCAACGCAGTGGCGCTAGTCGGAGACCTCGATCCGGATGCGCTTGTTGATGCGGCCCTTCGACTCGTAGCCGGTGACCCGCACGTGGCCGATCTCGGCGGTGTGGGCCACGTGGGTGCCACCATCGGCCTGCAGGTCCAGCCCCACGATCTCGATCGTGCGCACCTCGCTGATTCCCGGCGGCAGCAGGTTGATCTTGGTCCGGATCAGGTCCGGAATTGCGAATGCCTCGTCGCGCGGCAGGATTGCGACGCGGATCTCGTGGTCAGCCGCGATCTCCGCATTGACGCGCTGCTCGATCTCGCCCACCAGCTCGCCGGACATGGTCTCGAACTCGAAGTCCATGCGCCCACTCAGCGGCTCCATGTTGCCGCCGGTGACCGATGCGCCCCAGTCGCGCCAGACGACCCCGCACAGGACGTGCAGGGCGGAATGCGTCCGCATGAGCCGATGCCGTCGCTCCCAGTCGAGCTCGACGCGCACCTCGGTGCTCGGTTGGGGGAGGTTGCCCTCGGTCCCGAGGACGTGCCAGATGTCGTCGCCGTGCTTCCTGGCGTCGGTCACCATCCACGTGCCGCCATCGGCACCGATCAACTGCCCTCGATCGGCCGGCTGTCCGCCGCCGCCGGGGTAGAAGACGGTCCGATCCAGGCGCACCGCGTGCGCATCGGCATCGGTCTCGAGCACGGTGGCGTCCACGGCGCGGGCGTAGGCGTCGGTGTAGCAGATGTTCTCGCTCACGACCCAAGGCTAGCGTGTAGGATCCGCGCGTGACTCAGGATGGCGCGCCGTTGCCCGAACAGTCCATCGCGGAGGTCGTCGAGGCGGCTCGCAAGCTCGGCGTCGAGCTGGACGCCGACGAGGCGGCCGAGTGGATCGGCGCCATCTCGTCGGATGCCGGCGGATCGCTCGTCGTGGACGTGGACACCGGCGTGTACGGCCACCGCATCTCGATGGCCGACGTGGACGAGGCCGGCATGGCCCGCTTCAAGCGCATGGCAGGCATCGTCGGCTTCCCCGATCGCCCGCCACAGGTGGTGACGGCCCTGGCCATCGCCGGCTCGGCGGCGCAGGGCCGCGTCCAGCGCTTCCCCGCCGATTGCGACTTCTTTGAGCGCATCCACATCCGGGCCGATACGCGCGAGGCCGCCTGCGAGATCTTGGCCGACGTCATGCGCTCGAAGGCGCTCGAGACGCTGCGAGGTCCGGGCTACCGCCTGTACGAGGTCAAGTTCGGCAGCTGGCCATCCGAAACCGTTGCTGGCGGCGTCACGCACAGCGCCGGCTCGCCGATCTCGTGGACGCCCGCGCAGGTCGAGGCGGGTGCGATCGAGATCACGGCTCCGGGTGGAGGGACCGAACCATTCACCTGGGCCGATGCCGCCCACGATCCAGGCTGGTGCAAGCTCGACTGGGTAATCGCCGACTCCGAGAACCGACGGCTGTCGAATGCGTCGAACTCGCTCGACATCACCTGGGAGGCGCCGGACGGCACGATCACGCCGCTCGACGGGTTCCTGGACCCGTACTTCCAGGAGGTGTACCTCGAGACCGAGTCGATCCCGCTGTTCAGCCAGCTCGTCAAGTCGATGGGTGCGGACTCGGTGGCAGAATACGTCGAAGCGCTGACGCACGAGGTCACCAAGTACACGGTCAAGGAGTCCAACCACGGCAAGGCCGCGCGTCGGATGTACAACATCTTCCGCCTGACCGGCCGATATGCCGAGGCGGCCTACATCCGCGAGTTGTTCGACGAGCCGGTGACCGCGCTCTACCAGGTCGC
>JADLBB010000077.1 GCA_020848055.1 Chloroflexota bacterium
AGGCGGCGCCCGCGGAGCGGATCGGTCCTACCTGCCCGGCGACCCACGCCGGATCCAGGCGGAAGTTGAGGAACCCGGGAGCCGCCGCTGCGATCGAGGCGACGCTCGGTGGCCGCTCGAAACGATCGATGATCGCTCCGGCGATTCGCATCGGGGCGGCGCGCAGCACCGGCGCCAGTTGCATGGCGACGTTGCTGGCCCAATCACCGTGGTCGGGGTTGGCCGGCTTCTCGAGGCCGACATCGGGCAGCGGCGCGTCGTTGGCGCCCGACAGCCCGCCATCTGCTATGGCGCGGTCGCGGGCATCGGCGATGGCGCGGGCCAGGTCCGCTCGGAGGCTCATGGGGCGTCGAGTCTAGCGGCGTCGGGCGATCAGCGGTCGCGAGCGAGGCGCAGCTCGAGCGCCTGGTCGGCCGTGAAGTCGCGCAGTCCCAGCGTGTCGGCCGCGACCTCGAGCAGGGCGCCCGTCGGTGCCAGGCCGATCAGCTCGCAATGGTCGATGTCGGTCCCGGCGTCGCGGGCCATGCGTCGCACCTCGCGCACCACCGCCGCGATGCCGGTGCGCTCCCAGTCGACCAGGTTCATGCTGACCTGCGCCAGGTCGCGGCCACCGGGTCGCTCGAGCAGGACGCCCATGGCCTGCACCGCCGGCATGCCGCCGGAGCTCTCGCGAATGGTCGTGGCGATGCGCCGCGCGATGGCCACGTCGTCTGTGGCGAGGTTGATGTTGAACGCGATCAGTGGCTTGCGTGCGCCGACCGCAACGGCGCCGCCGCGCGGGTGGGTGCGATGTGGACCGAAGTCGGGGAAGCGCTCGGGCACGGTTCCGATCTCGTCGCGGATGGCCTCGTACTGGCCGCGCCGGATGTCGGCCAGCCTGGTGCGCTCCGGGCGCAGCGCCGCGGCGCCGTACAGGTACACCGGCAACTCGAAGCGCTGGGCGATCAGTTCGCCGAAGCGTCGAGCGAGGTCAACGCACTCCTCGAGGGTGGTTCCTCCGAGCGGCACGAACGGGATGACGTCGACCGCCCCGATGCGCGGGTGCGCTCCTTGGTGTTCCTCCATGTCGATCAGCTCCAGCGCGCGGCCGACCCCGGCGGTCGCGGCACGCACCACCGGTTCGGCAGCGCCGGCGAAGGTCACGACGCTGCGGTTGTGGGTGGAGTCGGACGAGTGATCGAGGACGCTGACCCCGTCGATCTGGCCGATGGCGCGCACGATCTCCTCGATCACCTCGAGGCGACGACCCTCGCTGAAGTTGGGGACGCACTCGATCAGGCCGGGCATGGATCCGATCCTAGCGCACGTCCTCGCCGACGCTCGCGTCGTGGCGGTTCTCCATTCCGGCGAATGCCGGCTGACGGCCGCACTATGTCGGCCCATGCAGTCTCGTTGGGCCGCCCTGCGGCGGTCAACCTGCACGGGACCGCGGCGCGCCCATCCGGCCGCTCGAGTGCGGCTCTCAACCTGCATCTGCCGGTTCGCCGGCCAGCGACCGCCGCCGCCGTCGGGCTGATACGCTCCGGCGGTGAGCGGGACGCTGTACGTGGTTGCCGTGCCCATCGGCAACCCGGCCGACATCACCATGCGCGCCGTGGACGTGCTGCGGGCGGTCCGCGTTGTGGCCGCCGAGGACACGCGCCATTTCGCGACGCTGGCGCGCCAGCATGGAATCACCACGAAGGCCGTCAGCTACCACGACCACAACGAGACGGCCAGGACCCCCGAGCTGGTGGCCCGCCTGCAGGCCGGCGAGGATGTCGCCCTCGTCACCGATGCCGGCACGCCGCTCGTCTCGGATCCTGGCTACCGGCTCGTGTGCGCTGCGATCGAGGCGGACATCACCGTCACGAGCCTGCCCGGGGCATCGGCGGTGACCACTGCGCTGGCTGCATCCGGCCTGCCGCCCCATCCATTCCGCTTCATCGGTTTCCTGCCGCGCACCGCCGCCGCCCGGCGCGCTGTCCTCGCAGCATTCGCGAGCGACGCGGCCACCCTCGTTGCGTTCGAGGCGCCTCGCCGACTTCCCGATGCCCTGCGCGACGCGCTCGCCGTGCTCGGCGACCGCCGGGCATGCCTGGCCCGCAACCTGACCAAGTCGCACGAGCGCTGGCAGCGCGGCACGCTCGCGGAACTGATCGCCGAACTGGAGGCGGAGGGCACGGTCCGAGGCGAATGCACGATCGTCATCGCCGGAGCCGATGGGACACGCGCCGTCACCGAAGCAGCCGAGGCCGATGCCCGCCTGCTGCTGGATGGTGGCGCACCGGCGAAGGCCGTCCAGGAGTTGTTGATGCGGCGCCACGGCCTCTCGAAGCGCGACGCCTACGCGCTCGTCCTGCGCCTTCGCGACCGATGACCGCCGAGATCGTCGAGCGCGTTCGTCGCTCGAACCGTTACCGCGACGTAGATCCGGCCCTGGTCGAGCGCCTGGCGGCCGAGGAGCTGCCCAGGTCGCGCAGCGCCGAGGACGCGGTCAAACGGGTGAAGCGACGCCTGCATCAGGCCGTCGGCGCGTTCCGCGCGTCGCTGCCGGCGGATGGCGACCCGGTGGCGGCGATGCGCGGCCACGCCTCGACGCGCGAGCGCCTGCCATCCATCGAGAGCTTCTACGCCGGCATCTGGGCCATCACCGGGCCGCCGCGCAGCATAATGGACCTCGGCTGCGGCCTGAACCCGCTGGCGCTGCGGTGGATGGGCCTGGCGCCCGCCGTGCGGTACGTCGCCATCGACGCCGACGAGCGACCGCTGGCCATCGTCCGCGCCCACCTCGCGGCGAGCGGACATCAGCACGACGTGCGGCGCGGCGACCTTGCCCGCGAGGTACCAGGCGACGAGGTGGACGTCGCGCTGCTGCTCAAGCTGGTCACGACGCTCGACCGACAGGACCCCGACGCCGCCACCCGACTGCTGCGTGGCCTGCGAGCGCGTCACGCGGTCGTCAGCTTCACCACCCGTTCCCTCGGAGGCCGTGACCGGGGCATGGAGCGCACCAACCGGGAGCGCATGGATCGCCTCGTCACCGACGCCGGGCGCGTGAGCGCCGTGGCGGAGGCATCGGTCACGGGCGAGCTCGTCTTCGTGCTGACGCTGGACCCGCTCGATGGCTAATCCGCTCGTCACCCGCCGCGGCACGCTCGACGTCCCCGGCTTCCTGCCGGACGCGACCCGGGCCGGCGTGCGCGGGGTGAGCAGCGAGGACCTGCGAGGCATCGGCGTCGAAGGGTTGGTGGTCAACGCGTTTCACCTGCTGCGGCGCCCGGGCGCACGCGTGGTGCAGGCGGGTGGTGGGGTGCATCGGTTCATGGACTGGACCGGCCCGATCCTGAGCGACTCCGGAGGATTCCAGGTCTGGAGCCTGATCCGCC
>JADLBB010000078.1 GCA_020848055.1 Chloroflexota bacterium
CCTTCCTGCCGGTCACGATCACCGATGCCGAGGGCCGCAGCGGCACGGCGTCGATCGCGCTGACCGTCACCGCCCCGCCCACCGAGATCTGGCAGATCCAGGGACCCGGCCACCTGTCGCCGCTCGACGGGCAGGCGGTGTTCGGGGTCGAGGGCATCGTCACCGCCGTCCGCAGCAGCGGCTTCTGGATGACCGATCCGACCCCCGATGCTGACGACCGCACCTCGGACGGCATCTTCGTCTTCCGCGGCACCAGCGCCGCGGTCGGGGACCACGTCAGCGTGGACGCCACCGTCGACGAGTTCCGCGCCGGCGGCTCGGGCGGGTTCGAGAACCTGACCACCACCGAGCTCGTGTCGCCCACGGTCACCGTGCTGGATGGCGGCAACGCGCTGCCCACCACGGTCATCGGCGTCGATCGGATGCCGCCGACGCGCATCATCGACAACGACTCCACCAGCAGCGTCGAGGCGGCCGATGCAACCTTCGATCCCGACCAGGATGGCGTCGACTTCTGGGAGAGCCTGGAGGGCATGCGCCTGTCGGTCGCCGATGCCGTGGCGGTCGGCCCGACCAACAACTTCGGCGAGGTGGCCGTCATCAGCGGCCTCCAGCACCACGCCGGCCTCCGGACGCCGCGCGGCGGGATCCTGGTCCGCCAGCTGGGCGAGGCTGGTGACTACCGGGACGGCGACTTCAATCCCGAGCGCCTCATCCTCGACGACGTGCTGGCGCCCACGCCGGACGTCAACACCGGCGACGGCTTCGAGACCGATCCGGTCGGGGTGCTCGACTACAGCTTCGGCAACTTCAAGCTTCTCGTCACCGGTGATCCAGGGCGGGTCGACAACGGCCTGCGGCCCGAGGTCACCGATCCGGCCGGCAAGCACGACCTGACGGTCGCGACCTTCAACGTCGAGAACCTCTCGCCGGGCGACGGCGACGCCAAGGTCAACGCGCTGGCGACCCAGATCGTGGTCAACCTGCGGGCCCCCGACATCCTGGCCATCGAGGAGATGCAGGACAACTCCGGCGAGACCGATGACGGCGTCGTGGCCGCCGACCAGTCGTGGCAGCGCTTGATCGATGCGATCGTGGCGGCCGGCGGGCCGCGCTACGAGTACCGCCAGATCGACCCTGAGAACAACGCCGACGGCGGCGTGCCGGGCGGCAACATCCGGGTTGGCTTCCTGTTCCAGCCCGTCGGCGGCCTCCAGTTCGTGGATCGGGCCGGTGGCGACGCGGTGACCGACACCGACGTCGTGCGCCATGGCAACCGTGCGGCGCTGACCATCAGCCCCGGACGCATCCTCGACGCGCGCATCGGCGGCGACGACGCTTTCGCCCTGACGCGCAAGTCATTGGCGGGCGAGTTCCGCTATCGCGGCGAGACCGTCTTCGTCATCTCCAACCACCTGAGCAGCAAGGGCGACGATCGGCCGCTGTTCGGCCACTTCCAGCCGCCGTATCGGTTGACCGAGTTCGAGTCGGTCGACGACGACGGGATCGAGGATGGCTGGCGCCATGCCCAGGCCCAGGCCATCAACGACTTCCTCGACGAGATCCTGGCGGTCGATCGGCATGCCAACGTGATCGTGCTGGGCGACCTCAACGACTTCGACTTCAGCGAGACGGTCGACATCATCAGCGGCGAGCGCGAGGCGCTCGACTCGGGTCCGTTCAGCCCCGATCCCGATGGCAGCGGGCAGACCGTGGCCACCCATCGCGCGCCGGTCATGCGGACCATGTTCGATCGTCTGCCCCGCAACCAGCGTTACTCGTACGTGTTCGACGGCAATAGCCAGGTCCTCGACCAGATCCTGGTCAGCCGGTCGCTGTGGCGACTGCATCCCGACTACGACGTGGTCCACGTCAACGCCGAGTTCTTCGACCAGGCCAGCGACCACGACCCATCGGTCCTGCGCCTGTCGTTCGGAGGGGGCCACGGCGGCAACGGCGGCGATGGTGGTCACCCAGGTCCGCGGCCGCCGCGCTGGCGCTGCAGCTAGCGGAAGCGCACCCTCCCGACGCCGGCGCGGTCGGCCAGATCGTCGAAGCGCTCGAACAGCTCGACGGCGGCCGGACGGTCTTCCGGTGACGGTGCCAGCATCGCCGTCACCAGCTCCACGAGCGCGCCGGAGTGGCGCTGTGGGTCCAGCGGGGCCGGACGCTCGACCAGCTGGGGGAAGCGGGCCGGACCCTCAGCATCGTGCCGGCCGCGCGAGAACGGCGGCCGCTTGGTGATGGCGTGGTGGAACGTGGCTCCCAGCCCCCAGCTGTCCGCCGCCGGACCGATGGTGGCCCACCGCGCCGGATCGGCCTGCTCGGGCGCCATGTAGCGGTCGGTGCCGACGAAGCCGTTGATGCGGCGCGCGCGCTCGAAGGTCCGGGCCACGGACAGGTCGATCAGGCGGGGCAGCGGTCCCATGATGATGTTGCTGGGCTTGACGTCGAGGTGAACGATGCCCTCGCCGTGCAGGAAGGCGAGCGTTGCCGCTACCTGGCGCCCGAGTGGAAACGCCTGCTCCGGGTTGAGCCGGCCGTGGCGTCGGACGAGCGTGGAGAGTCTCGGGCCCTCGACGTGCTCGAGCTCGATGAACGGACGGGGTCCCTCGGTGTCCAGTCCGAAGACCCGCGTCAGGCCCGGATGCTCGAGGCCGCGCAGCAGTTCGCCCTCGGCGGCCACGCTTCGTCGCGCGCGCTCGTCATCGATGAACGCCGGGCGCAGGACCTTGACCACCGTGTTGGCCATCAGGCGTTCGTTCCAGGCGATGTAGACCTCGAACCGCTCGCCGCCGCCGAGGATCGCCTGCGCGATGCGGCCGGGCACGAGCTCTTCGCCGGGACTCACCGCCCAGCTGGATCGATCCGTCCTGCTCTTCCGGCGGGTGCCCTCTGCCGGCGGAGTCATCGCGGGAGCCCGGGCGGCATGTCCAACGCTCAGCGGCCCACGGCGACGAGGGCCGCCACCCGGTCACGCTCGCTGATGCTGGCGAACAGCAGGGTGGCCTCGACGGCCTCGGAGCGCACGGTCATGGCGGGCACGGTCTCGGTGACGGTGTAGACGTAGCCGGTCCTGCCACTGGTCCAGCCGCCGCCGATCGGGACCGGCGCGGGGGCGGGGCCGGAGTCGCTGAGCGGCTGCGCCGTCAGCACGTTGCCGGTCGGCCCACGGCGCACCATGAGCAGCACCGCTGCCGGGTCGCCGAGGTCGGCGCTGTTGGAGCCCACCCGACCCCCGTAGGCCGCCGGCACGCGCTCGCCAGGCGCGAGCGGGGTGACCAGCACGTCCACCTCGAAGCTCTCGCGGAACACCGGGTACCCGGTCCGCCCGCCGATCCAGACCAGCAGCCCCAGGAGCAGTGGCGGGATGGCGAGCGGCCACGGAGCCCCGCGCTCTTCCTTCGGCGCGGAATCCAGGTTCACGACGCGGTCGGCGACGATGGTGGGCGGCGTCCCGGCCACCGTCGCCTCGATCGGCAGCTTCTTGGGGTCGATCGTCACGGCCGCCTCGGCAAGGTGCCCGGTGACGTTGGTCCGCTCACCCAGGACCGAGGCCACGTCGCCCTGCAGGACGACCGAGTGCAGTGGGTTGATGGCATCGGCCAGCAGGGCGAAGCTGCCCTCCTCGCCGGTGGGTGAGCCGTCGATGGCCACCACGTTCCCGGACAGGCGGACCCACGCGCCGACCCCGTTGGTGCGACCGTCCAGGATGGCTCCCACGGTGATCGACTGCGGCTGCGGGTCGAACATGGGGACAACGAACGGCAGCAACGCCAGCACGAACAGCGCCCCGGCGACGACCGCCGGACCTCGTCTCGCGACCACGTCGCCCATGCGGGGCAGCCTGGCGAGGCGCCGAGTCATCTGCCACGCCAGCCAGCCGCCGATCGCCATAAGTCTTCCGGTCATCCGGCGCATGATGGCACCACCGCGGTGCCGAGGCGACCCCTCCGAAGGTAACGGGACCGCCCATGACCGCCCAGATTGGTCCGCTGCTGGTAGGCTGGCGGTTCGGGCCGCTATCGAATCGGCCGCAGCTGCTGGAGGATGAGACGTTGGAGCGCTGGCGGACGATCATCGAGCCGTTCAGGATCAAGAGCGTCGAGCCGGTTCGCATGTCCACGGTGGAGGAGCGATCCGCCAGGCTGGCCGATGCCGGCTACAACCTGTTCAACATCCATTCCGACGACGTGTTGATCGACCTGCTGACCGATTCGGGCACCGGTGCCATGAGCGCTGAGCAATGGTCGGGCATCCAGCGTGGCGACGAGTCGTACGCCGGATCGCCGTCGTGGTTCCGCTTCCGCGACGCGGTGACCGAGCTGTGGCCGTTCCGCCACGTCATTCCCACCCACCAGGGCAGGGCTGCAGAGAAGATCCTGTTCAGCGTGGTCGGTGGACCGGGCAAGGTGATCCCGTCCAACACGCATTTCGACACGACGCGCGCCAACGTCGAATTCACCGGCGCCGTCGCGATCGACTGCGTCATCGCCGAGGGCCACGAGCCGGCCGCGATCCACCCGTTCAAGGGCAACATGGACACCGAGGCGCTCGACGCGGTCATCCGCGAGCACGGCGCGGACAACGTCCCGGTCGTGTTCGTGACGATCACGAACAACTCCGGCGGCGGCCAGCCGGTCAGCATGGCCAACCTGCGCGCCACGCGCGCGGTGTGCGACCGCTACGGGCTGCCACTCTTCCTCGACGCCTGCCGCTTTGCCGAGAACGCCTGGTTCATCAAGCAGCGCGAGGAAGGCTACGCCGATGCATCCATCCCCGACATCGTGCGCGAGATGGCCTCGCTGGCCGATGGCATGACCATGTCGGGCAAGAAGGACGCCCTCGCCAACATCGGTGGCTGGCTGGCCATGAACGACGACGCCTGGGCCGAGCAGTGCCGCAACCTGCTGATCCTGACCGAGGGCTTCCCGACCTACGGCGGCCTCGCCGGGCGCGATCTCGAGGCCATGGCCGCCGGCCTGCGCGAGGTCGTCACCGACGACTACCTGCGCTACCGGATCCGATCGACCGCGTACCTGGGCGAGGCCCTGCTGGAGTCCGGCATCCCCTGCGTGCAGCCGATCGGCGGCCATGCCGTCTACATCGACGCGGCCGCACTGCTGCCTCACATCCCGGCGCTCGAGTCCCCGGGACAGGCGCTGGCGGTCGCGCTGTATCGCGAGGGCGGCATCCGTGGCTGCGAGATCGGATCGGTCATGTTCGGCCGCCACCCCGATGGGACCGAGACGCCGGCGGCCATGGAGCTCGTGCGCCTGGCGATCCCGCGGCGGGTCTACACCCAGTCGCACATCGACTACGTCATCGAGGTGATTCGCTGGGTGGCCGAGCGCGCCAGCGAACTGCGCGGCATGCGAATCGTGCAGCAGCCCGCCGCGCTCAGGCATTTCACCGCCCGCTTCGAGCCCATCGCCCAGTGACGCGTGCGAGCGCACCCATGAGCGCCGCAATGCCCGAGCCGATCGCTGCGCTGGCTCCGGAGTGGGAGCAACTCGCCGCGGAAACGGGCGCGTCGCCGTTCGATGATCCCGGCTGGGCAACCATCTGGTGGAGCGAATTCGGCACCGGCCAGCTCGAGATCCACAGCGTCCACGACTCCAGCCTGCGCGCACTCTTGCCAATGCGCGCGGCGTGGGGCGGGCTGTTCAGCCTTACCAACTGGCACAGTCACACCTCCGGGCTGCTGGCGCGCGACGAAGCGGCCATCGTGGACCTGGTGGCGAGCCTGGTCGAGGGCCGTCCGCACCAGGTCAGCATCGGCTTCCTGGAGTCCGATGCGTGGCAGACCGATGCGCTGGCGCGGGCCATGCGCGAGCGGAACTACCGGGTTGTCTTCCGCCCGCTCACGACGCCGCCGTTCGTCGATGTCGAGGGCACGTTCGCGGAGTACACGGCCCGCCTCAGCCGCAACCTTCGCGGCAACCTGCGGCGCCGGCAGCGCATGCTTGCCAGCTCGGGCGCGGCGGTATTCGAGGTCCACGATGGAGCGCAGCGGCTCGACGAGCTCCTGGATGAGGGCTTCGCGGTCGAGGGCTCCGGCTGGAAGGTCG
>JADLBB010000079.1 GCA_020848055.1 Chloroflexota bacterium
GGTCGGTGAGCGCCATGGCGGTCATGCCCTGGTCGGCCACGCGCTGAGTCATCGCCGGGATGCGGCTCAGGCCATCGAGCAGGCTGAACTCGGAATGAACGTGAAGGTGGACGAAGTCGCCGTCCCGGCTCGGGTCTGGGGCTCGCAGGGTCACCCGGCCATGCTAGTCGTCAGTCAGGGACCACGCGCGGCTCCATTGTCCTCGCCACGCAACCAACCAGAATCTGGGTCATTCTCGGTCGACGCGCTGCGGTCCTCGGGCGACTCCGATGGCCTGACCAGGTCGGTCAACAGCCGGCGGTCGACGGGCTCGCCGCCGGACTCCGACCTGTCCTGCTGACGATCCTCATGGCTGCGGAGGCGATAGATGACCGCCTTGCCCGTGAGGGCAGCCCACCAGCCGGCGATGCCGAACCTCGGTGGCTTCTCGAGCGAGTCCACCTCGCGAACGTAGGCATGGCGTCGCTCGGCCTCATCGACAAGCTTCCAGAGCCGATCCACCTCGGGGCCTCCTCGCCCGCCGAACTCCGGGCTGGTCCACATGATGACCCTCTGGAATCGTTCGCTTTCGGCGAAGGCCCGCTCGATGTCGTCGATCAGGTCAGGCAATGCGTCCGAGAAGACAATGTCGCCGATGAGTTGGACTTGATGATCCGCCGAACCACGATTCCGCTCAATGAGCGCGAGGACGTGAGGCCACGCCAGCTTCGCGTCGCGATGGACAAGCTCGTGGAGCTCCTCGTACTCCAAGCGTCGCATGATACGCCAGCAGGATCAGGTGGAGGTAATCGGCGTCGAGCTTGTCCTCGTCTGGGTCATGCGCCGCGGGCTGACGTAGGCCTCGATGCCGATGATCGCGGGGTGGATCGGGTCGCACGTGTAGTCATCAACGGTTCCGGCGGGCGGCCAGGCGGTCGTGGCCGGCCTTGATCATCGGCATGAGCTGATCGCGAAGCGTGGCGTGACTCGGGTTGAGGATCGAGATCAAGCGCTGCTTCGCGTATGCCGGGTGGGGGACGAACGTGTCGAGAGCGGCGTAATCCGGATCGGCCTGGCTGCCAACGAGGCTGTGAAACGTCCCGGGATCCACAGCGAGGTTGACACGGAAGACGCCGTCGCGGGCCGACAGGTTGGAGGGCGCACCGTCGTCGTGCTCATCGGTCCACACGATGGTGGCGAAATTGGGCCAGTGCTTGTCGTCGAGCGAGAAGAACGCCGCGCCGTCAAGGCGGGCGAGCACCGCATCTGGATGGGCCTCGGTGATGAGCCGGATCATGGCTTCGAGATCAGGCCCGTCAGGCATCGGTCGAGTTGTCATGACCCGCGTCCATGGAACGCAGCCGAGCTGTCGAGCCAGGCGAGCGCGTCGTCCGCGTGGTTGAGAACCGAGACGTGCCCCTCGCTGGGCATCATCCGCAGCTCGACCCCGGGGATGGCGCGCGCGAGCCACTCGGCATGGGCGGGCGGGGCAACCCGATCCGAGGCGCCGTGCAGCAGGAGCACGGGCACGCCAATCGCACGCGGGTCGAAGCCCCACGGGGTCACGTACGCCAGGTCGTCGTCGATGAGCGCCGCAGGACCGGCGGCCAGGGCGGGGCCGACGACGTTGCCGAACCAACCCCACGGGCCGCCCATGATGGCATCCCAGTCGGCGTGGACGAAGTCGGGGTCCGCCTCGGCGGCGCCTGCCTCGTAGGCCTCCTTGGCCTCGCGACCCGCAGCAGCGGCACGAAGGGCGGCCGTGCCGGTCGGTCCCATGCCTGCGAACCAGTCGAGGCCGGCGGCATCCGGTGGCGCGAGGGTGGACACGGCGACGACCCCGGTGACGCAATCGGGAACCAGCGCGGCACAGGCCAGCGCGTGCGGGCTCCCACCCGAGTGGCCCATCACGGCGAACCGAGCGACACCGAGCGCATCGGCCACCGCGACGGCATCGGTTGCTGCCGACGCCACCGATCGTCTGGGGAGCGAATCGGAGCCGCCGTAGCCCGGCCGGTCGTAGCCGATCCATCGGATGCCGAGCCGGTCGGGGGTGGCGAACAGCGGCTCGGGCGGAAGGCCGATGTTCGGCGTGCCGTGGTGCCACATCAGCACCCCATCACCGACCTCGCTGTCGTAGGCGTGAAGCTTGCGTCCATCGGGCAGCGCAAGGTCGAGCTCGCGGATGGCGGTCACGCTGGGTCGGTCGTCGCGGGCGGGGTCGGACTCTCAGCTCCATCGGGCCAGGCGGCGATGCAGACCTTGTTGCCGGACCGATCGGCCAGGATCCAGGCGGCGGGCGCCCCGGTGTCGTCCACGACGGTTCCGCCGGCGGCGACGGCCGCCCTCATCCGAGCTTCGGCGTGCTCGCGCGCCACCGAGACATCAACGTGCATTGCGTGGCGCAGGGGTTTGGCCGGGTCGAGCTCCTGCATCCAGACCGTCGAGCCCTGGCCGAGTGGGTCGATCCCGTTGTCGTCGGCCATCGGCGCGTAACCGAGGACGGCGCGCCAGAAGCCAAGATCAATCGCATCGGGCATGGCGGCGATGGCCAGCTGCACCTCCTGGACCGCTCCGCGGTCGGGGGTGGCGCCGTGCTCGCGCGCGATGGCCGAGATGGCGCGCGCCAGCCCGACATGGTGCGCCTCGGTTGCCCACAGCTCCCGGCTCAGCTTGATCGTGAGGCCGTCCGCCGTGGCGGTCAGCACCGTCCGCGACTCGAGACCCGGCACATCGGCGATGGCCATGGCCAGTCGCACAGCCTCCTGCAGGCTCCCCGTGCGGAAGACCGCGGTCGGGCCGCCGTGCAGGATGACCCAGTCGCCGAGGTCGTCGGCGGCGAGGAACTCGCGCCAACCCTCCTCGCTCATGGCGTGGCTGCCGAGATCAGAACGTTATCGATGCGCAGGATTGCCACGGCGCCATGATAATTCGGCGACGCGGTCCCCCATCCGGTGCGGGCCGCTGACGAGGTGATGCATGGACCAGACCGAGAACCGATCGGTGATCAACCCGACCGTGGCGCCCAGCGGCCCCGGCTGCGTCGAGTGCCTGGCGACGGACGGCTGGTGGTTCCACCTGCGCCGATGTGCTACCTGCGGCCACGTCGGCTGCTGCGACTCGTCCCCCTCGCAACACGCGCGGCGTCACGCCCACGAGTCGGGTCATGCCATTGCCGCCACCTACGAGCCGGACGAAGATTGGTTCTACGACTTCTTCGCCGATGA
>JADLBB010000080.1 GCA_020848055.1 Chloroflexota bacterium
CGGGGAGCCCGGGGTGGCTTCCGGATCGGCGCGGATCGTCGCGATCCGCTCGGTGCGGCCCAGCCTGCGCATGGCGTCCACCAGGGCGTCGCGCACGACCGGGTCGTCAAGCCGCCCGATCGGGCCGCGCGGGGCATAGGCCAGGCTCCAGCCCAGGACCGGCATCGGGCGCAGCAACAGCTGGACGCCTGCCAATGGCTCACCGCCGTCGTTGCCGACGGCCAGCCGGATCGGCCGCCAGCCCGAGGCTGCCCGCAGTTCGCCCCACTCCCACAGCTGCGGGAAGCTCCGGTAGGGCGCCGACTCAACGAAGCGGTTCCAGGCACCGGGATCGGTCATGCGCCATGCGACCAGCGACTCGGTCACGACACGCTCCAGCCGGCGTCCGACAGCGCCTCGCGAGCCACCTCCCGGTCGTCCCAGGGGCGCTTCTCGGTGCCGTGGAACATGCTCGCTTCGTGGCCCTTCCCGGCCAGCAGCACTATGTCACCCGGTCCCGCCAGGCGCACCGCGTGGGCGATCGCGTCGCGTCGATCGTCGATCACCCACAGCGTCTCGCCATCGACCGCGCGGGCCGAGCGCGCTCCGTCGGCAATCTGCTCGTTGATCACGCGTGGATCCTCGAGTCGTGGGTCCTCGTCGGTGACGACGACCAGGTCGGCCAGCTCGGCCGCCGCTTGGCCCATCGGCCCTCGCTTGGTCGGGTCGCGCTCCCCGGCCGATCCGAAGACCGCGATCAACCGGCCCCGTGTCAACGGACGCAGGGTTCGCAACACCTTGGCCAGCGAGTCGGCGGTGTGGGCATAGTCGACCACCACGCTGAACGGCTGGCCGGCGTCGATGCGTTCCATGCGGCCGGGGACGCCGGTGCTCGCAGCCAGAGCCTCGACGGCAACCTCCCAGTCCACGCCCGCCTGGTGCGCGACGGCCAGCGCGGCGAGGGCGTTGCCGACGTTGAACGCGCCGACCAACGGCAGGGCCACCGGCATGCGCCGACCGCCCACGCTCAGCGTGAAGCGACTGCCGTCCGCGTCCGAGACAACCTCGGTGGCGCGCAGGTCCGCATCGGCCTCGACGGCGTAGGTGACGACGCGTTCGCGCGCCAGG
Source organism: Chloroflexota bacterium (assembly GCA_020848055.1). Lineage (GTDB taxonomy): Bacteria > Chloroflexota > Limnocylindria > QHBO01 > QHBO01 > JACDBZ01. Next base: position 1,108 of record JADLBB010000080.1, read on the forward strand.
CCCCGGAAATAGGCGAAGGACGGGTCGTCGGCATTCAGGATGCTCGTCGGCGACTCGGCGAACAGCCGGCCCTTGGCCGCACGGTACGCCTCCAGGCTGCCGTGAAACTCGAGGTGCTCGCTGGTCAGCGTCGTCAGCACTCCGACGTCAAAGCGGCAGTTGCGCGTGCGTTCCAGGGCCAGGCCGTGCGACGTGGCCTCCATGACCACCATCCCGTCACCGGCCGCGACCATGTCGGCCAGCAGGCCCTGCAGTTCGAGGGCTTCGGGCGTCGTGGTGCGCTCGTCGTTCGGGCGCCGGACGCCGCCGATGTCGATCGCCACCGTCCCGATCATGCCGACCCGCCGCCCGCCGGCCCGCAGCAGGTCAACCGCGAGGAACGAGGTCGTCGTCTTGCCGTCGGTGCCGGTGACGCCGATGACCTCCAGCCGCTCGGTTGGCCGCCCGAACCAGGCGTCGGCCGCATCGGCCAGTGCGCGCCGCGTGCGGTCCACCACGAGTTGGGGGACGCCCAGGCCAGGCAACTCGCGCTCCACCACGACGGCCAGCGCTCCGCGCTCGACGGCCGAAGCTGCGTAGTCGTGGCCGTCCACGTGCACGCCGGGGACCGCGAAGAAGACGGTCCCCGCCTCGACCCGACGCGAGTCATATGCGAGCCCTTCGACCTGGCCGACCGGCACGCCGGCCACACGCTCGGGCCCGATGACGTCCGTCAAGGCTCCCAGTCCCATGACCCGCGACGGTCGATCTGGTCCGGTCATCCGCCGCCTCGCAGCAGGGACCGGATGGCGCCGGTCGCGGCTCGCACGCGGTACAGCGTCGGGTCGACCACGAGGTCCCAGGATCCGGCCCAGGTGACCTCGCGGCCGCCGAAACCCTTCTTGAACAGCCCGACGCCGTGCCAGGGATGGTCGGATGCGGCACCCGCCGGTGAGACGCCCCACAGGTCGTGAACGTGGGCGCCCCGTTGCCGGGCCAGCTGCATCATCCCCCATTGCAGGGCGTAGCTGGCATAGCGCTTCGGCTCGCCCTCACCCTCGCGCCGCGAGCCGCTGAACAGGTAGTACGAGCGATCGCCGAGGATCACGACCATGGCTGAGGCGAGCAGGCGACCCTCGTGGCGCGCCTCCAGGATCGAGGCCCGCCGCGCACCGGCCAGCGCGCGCCAGGCGACGCGGTAACGCTCGAGCGGCGGCAACGGAAAGCCGGCGCGCTGCTGGGTCTCGACCACCAGCGCGTGCAGGTCGTCGACCGGGCGCCGGTCGGCAGGGTCGTCGAAGACCCACACCTCCACGCCCTCGCGGATCGCCCGGCGGACCGAGTAGCGAGTGTCCTTGTCGAAGCCACCCAGCAGCTCGATGTCGCTGCCCAGCTCGACCAGCCGCGTCTGTCCCACCTGCAGGGTGTCGGGCAGGCGAACCGCGTTGGGCAGGTCGAACAGGCCCAGGTGTGGGTCATCGGCGGCCAGTCGTGGCTCGAGCTTGACCGCGATGGCGCGCTGCTCGCGCGCTGTGCGCGTCAACCAGCCGGCCATCGCCCGTAGCCAGTCGCCGGCCCGTGGGTCGGCGTAGTCGAGCACGGGGCCGTGCGGCACGTACCAGAACGAACGACCGCCCGCCATCGGCCGGACCTGGACGGCGGCGGCGGCCACGATGCGAGATCCGTCCTCCAGCAGGTAGCGCCGATGCGGCTGACCGTCGAAGGCTGCGACCTCACCCCATGCCCAGTCGTGCAGGAAGTCGGCCGACGCCGACGCGGCCACGAAGGCCTGCCAGTGACGCGCGTCCTCCTTGTCGGCCATGCGGAAGAACATCAGGCCGCACCCCGTCCGACGTGGCGGCGGATGTGACGCAGCTGACGCAGCTCGGGCGAGCCGAGCGCCGCGGTCACCGCGGCATGGATTCCAGCCCCGACCAGGACGAGCACCGCAAGCACGACGAGCCTCCCCACCACGTTGTCCAGCATGGCGGGCACGATCGCCTCGGCCATGCGCAGCCCGCCGAGCATGGCGAGCGCCGCAGCGATCGCGCCGACCGCCGCCCGCGCCCCCGAACGCAGGATCTCCCGGGCTTCGATCGACTCGATGCGCCGCTGCAGGCTCCACAGCAGGCCGATGACCTCGGCCACGGCCGAGATCGACAGGGCCAGCGCCAGGCCCTCGATGCCCATCGGCCCCACCAACAGGACCATGAGCGGCACGTTGATGGCGACCGCAACGATCGCCCAACGCACCGGCGTGCGGGTGTCCTGCATGGCGTAGAAGGCGCGCGTCAGGACATGGACCACGATGTGACCGGTGAGGCCGATGGCGAAGAAGGCCAGCGCACTGGCCGTCCGTGCGCTCGCATCGGCCGTGAAGGCGCCGTACTGGTAGAACACCGCGGTCACGGGCTCGCGCAGCACGATCGACATGGCGGTCAGCGGCAGCGCGATGTAGACCAGGATGCGGACCGCGTTGGAGACCTGGGAGCGGATGCGACCGACGTTGCCGAGCGCCGCGTCGTGGCTGAGCGTCGGAAACATGGCCACCGCGATGCTGACCCCGATCACGCCAACCGGGATCTGCGACAGCTGGAACGCGTAGTTGTAGGCGGTCAGGCTGCCCTCCGAAAGCCCCGAGGCGAGCACCGTGCTGACCAGGAAGTTCAGCTGGCCGGCCGCCAGCCCGAGCATGCGCGGCCCCATCAGCCA
>JADLBB010000081.1 GCA_020848055.1 Chloroflexota bacterium
AGGTAATCGCCCGGGCCGTATTCGATCGGCCCGAAGTTCGTCTCCAGGGTGCCCGACCCGGTGTGCACGAAGTACATCTCGTCCGCCTCGCCGTTTCGATAGAACCGCTCCATCGGTTCGGCCGGCAGCACGACGCCGAAGGTGACGTCCGAGTTGTAGAACAGCGGCACGCGCCCGGTGATCCCGTCCCCGCGTGGCTCAAGGTCCTTGGTGTTGACCAGCCGATGCCGATGCGGACCGCTCACCTCGTCCGTGCTCTGCTCGAGTGCGACGTCACGGACCTTCTCGATGTGGTGCGTCTGGGTCGGCGGGGTGTGGTGGTACAGCAGGCTGGCCCGACCGCTGAAGCCCTCGACTCCGAACAGCTCCTCGGCGTACAGGCCGCCGTCGGACTTGCGGAACTGGGTGTGTCGCTTGTGCGGGATCTGGCCGCGCTGCACGTAGAACATGACTGGCATTATGGCCCACAATATGGGCGTGAGACACCGCAGGGTTCACGCCGTCGAGGCCGCTCTGGCCATCGGACTGGCCCTGGCGGGATGCACATCGGATGGCTCGGCGGACCTGGAGGATCGCGCGGCCGACAACGCGCGGAAGTACCTCGCGGCGGTTGAGCAGCCGCCCGATCACGGCTGGTCGCTCCTGAGTGCGGAGGCGCAACACGCCTGGGAGTCGCGGGAGGCGTATCGGTCCGTGGCAGGGGCGGCCGACTGGACCGCCTTCGAGGTGCAGGTCGTCGACGGCCTGGTGTGCCATGACGGCACGACCTGCTCGGTGTGCCTGGAGGTGACCTCGCCAACGGAGGCGATCCCACTCTTCCTGCGCGCCTCGCCACGGCTTGAGGACGGCATCGCGCTGAAGAGTGGCCTTGATTGCGGCAACGCGACCATCGGCGTGTACCTGGCGCCAGAGCCGTGGTCCCAGGGCGGCCTGATGGTGACACCGAAGCCGTAGGCTTGGAGATCCGCATGCCTCGGTTTACCCCATGGGTTCTGCCGGTACTGATCGGGGGTCTGGCCGGGTTCATCGGCCTGTGGATGCGGGAGCCCGGCCAGGTGCTGGCGGCGGCTGTCGTCGTGGTTATGACCGCCGTCTACGCGGTTCGGCGCCGATGGGTGGACATCGGCCTGCTGCTCTGCGCGGCCGGCATCGTGCCGGGTGCGATTCTCGGCCGCAACATCCTGACCGCGGTGACCGATCCCGCGGTGGCCGTGCATGACGACACGTACGTGCTGTTCGGCGTTGCTCTCGCCATGTTGATCGGCGGCCTCCTCGTGCTGGTCGCATCGGGGGTCGTGGCTTGGCTGCGAGAGCATTCCCGCCAGCCGTAGCCGGTCATCCGGTCAGTCGGGCAGCAGCGTGAACGCTCCGCGACGGCCAATCGGCCTGATCATCCGGAAGTCCCGTTCGTCGAAGGTCGCGATCCGATCGGTGCCGTGGCGGTGTGCCAGTACAGCGATCGAAAGATCCGCCAGCCCGGGTGCGAGCTCGGCGTAGCGACGTTCCAGGCTCAGCACGACTTCATACTCGTCGACGGTCAGGCACGTGACCGCGTAGCGGCCCGCGGCGCAGTCCTCCAGGAACGCCTGCCGGGATGCCTCGCCCAAGCGCCTGGCGAGCAGGTGGTCGATCTCGGCCGATACCGGTGCCGGGATCACGAGCAGTCCTGGCTCCGCGCGCAACAACGCTTCGGCTGCGGCCTGGCGCGGGTCGTTCCGATCGTGCATCGCCACGATCGGTCCGGCGTCGACGATGAGCGTCATTCGCCGAAGTGCTCGAGCAGTTCGTCCTCGGCGTGGTCCGCAATGGAGTCGCCCGGCCCGGCGCCCGAACGCGCGCCCGCGAAGTTGCGATCTGCCGATGCCGGGTTGTACGAATCGATCGCCAGTCGGATAGCCTGAGCTTGAGAGATGCCCTCGCGCTCGGCGATCCAAGCAAGTCTGCGCCGATCCGCGCTCGACAGGTAGACGCTCGTCTTCTCCATCAACATAGGGTATCACATAGGGTACTCTCAATTCATGGCACAATTCCGCCATGATCGACTGGACGAGCGAGGCGGGCCGTCGGGCCGATGAGCGTCTGCGAACGGAGCACGTCGCCTGGTTGGTGACGGTCGGCGCGAGCGGGACGCCTTTGCCGACGCCGGTGTGGTTCTGGTGGGACGGCATCAACATCTGGGTCTACTCGCAGCCCGACACGGCCAAGCTGCGTCACATCGCGGCCAATCCCCGCGTGGCGCTCGCCATGCGGACCGACGAGTTCGGCGACGACATCGTCGTCGTCACCGGCGACGCGGCCGTGGACGACCCAGCACCGGCGGCCGATGACGTGCCGGACTACGTGACGAAGTACGCGGGGCTCATCACGCGCCTCGGTACCGACCCCGCCGGGTTCGGCGCGTCGTACTCGGTCCCGATCCGGATCACCCCGACCAGGTTACGGGCCTGGCAGGCCGGGAGGTGACCGATCCGGGGCCGGCGACCGCGGTTGGGCGTCGGTATCGCGGCGCGACCTCCGCCGAGCCGCATCCCCGGGGCGGGCTGCGGGCGTTCCTCCACACCGAGGCCGGTGGCGCGGTCGTCCTGCTGGCGGCTGCGATCGTGGCGCTGGCGTGGGCGAACTCTCCGTGGGGCGCCTCGTACGACGCCCTGTGGGAGACCCGGGTATCGATCCGCGTGGGCGAGTTCGTGATGGACCACGACCTGCGCCACTGGGTCAACGACGGGCTCATGGTCCTGTTCTTCCTGCTCATCGGCCTCGAGGTGCGGCGCGAGTTGGACATGGGCGAGTTCCGCGAACGACGGCGGGTGGCGGTGCCGGTGCTGGCAGCACTGGGCGGCATGATCCTGCCGGTCATCATCTTCCTGGCGTTCAATGCCGGCGGGGACTCGGCCCGCGGGTGGGCCATGGTCATGGCGACCGACACCGCGTTTGCCGTCGGCGTCCTCGCCCTGGTCGGTTCGCGCAGCTCGTTCCGGCTGCGGACGTTCCTGCTGACCCTCGTGATCGTCGATGACATCGGCGCGGTGATCGTGATCGCGCTCGTGTACAGCACCGAGGTGAATCTCATCGCGATGGCGGTCGGCATCGGTCTGCTGGTGGTCATGGCGGTCATGCGCAGTCGTGGCGTCCAGCAGACGGCTGCCTATGGTCTGCTGGGTCTCGGCATCTGGTTCTGCGCGGTCATGGGCGGGGTGCATCCGACGGTCGCCGGCGTGGCGATCGGCCTGCTGACCAGCGCCTATCCGCCGCGTCGCGCGGTGCTCGAGGAGGCGTCCGGGACGGCCGTCGCCTTTCGGCAGCAGCCGACGCCCGAGCTGGCCAGGGAGGCCGCGCGCCGCATCAGCCGTTCCCTGTCGCCGAACGAGCGTCTGCAGCACGCGCTGCATCCGATCAGCAGCTTCGTCGTCGTGCCGATCTTCGCGCTGGCCAATGCCGGCGTCCACCTGAGTGGCGAGTTGATCGGCGCTGCGCTGACGTCGCCGCTGGTCGTCGGGATCGGCGCCGGACTGGTGATCGGCAAGTCGCTCGGCATCCCCATCGGCTCGTGGCTCGCGACGCGGCCCCGCCTCGGGGGCCAGGCGCTGGCGGTCGGATGGCCGTCGCTGGTTGCGGCGTCGAGCGTCGCCGGCATCGGCTTCACGATGTCGCTGCTCATTGCCGAACTGAGCTACACCGGGCTCATGCTGGACGAGGCGAAGTTCGGAATCCTGTTGGCGTCGCTGGTGGCTGGGCTGCTGAGCCTGGGCATGTTCCATGCCGTGGCGATGCTCCCGCGTGAGCTGCTCGGACGGGCGGAGGCCTTGACCTCCCGCCCGCTCATTGACCTGACCGATGCCGTGGACCCGGTGCGCGATCACATCCGTGGGGCGCCCGATGCGCCGGTCACGCTGGTGGAATACGGCGACTATGAGTGCCCTCACTGCGGCCGGGCGGCGCTGGTCGTCAAGGAACTGCTGGCTCGCTTCGACGGGCGCCTGCGATTCGTCTTCCGTCACCTGCCGCTCGTCGACGTCCATCCCAATGCCGCGCTGGCCGCCCAGGCCGCCGAGGCTGCCGGCGCCCAGGGTCGATTCTGGGAGATGCACGACCTGCTGTTCACCCACCAGGACGACCTCGACCCGCATGACCTCGCCGGCTACGCGGCCGAGGTGGGGCTCGATGTCGATGCGTTCACGTCCGACCTGCGCTCGGGCCGCCATGGGCCGCGCGTGGCGCAGGACATCAATACCGCGGAGGAGGCGGGCGTGGCCGGGACCCCGTCGTTCTTCATCAACGAGGTCCGCTACGCCGGCGCCTACGACATCGACTCGATGGAGACGCTCGTCCGCCGGGTCATCAAGCTGGTCGAGGCCCGGGCCGCGTTGAACGCCCCGACCTCGGAGGTTGGCGGGGTGCCGCCCGCCTAGGCTCCGGCGCCCTGCAGGCCATCGAGCTGATCGGCGTGCTCCTCGAGATGGTCGGCGATGAAGCGCTCGACGATGCGCTCGACCGTCATCACGCCGAGGGTCGGGTGCTGGCCGCGACGGTGCCAATCGGCGGCGCTGAACCCGCGCACGGCATCGGTCACCTCGGCCAGGCTGGACGTCACCCGTGCCAGCAGGGCCGCGGGGTTATCGTGCCGGTCGCGCTCGATCGCCGCGACGCGGTCCGCATCGGTCTTGACCCGGCCGAACGGGACCGGCTCGTGCGTCGGCAGGGCGATGACGCGGCGCGCCTG
>JADLBB010000082.1 GCA_020848055.1 Chloroflexota bacterium
CACGGCCGCGCGCCACGCTTCCTCGGCTGCGACGGCGCGCGACACGACCTCCCCGATCGACTCGACCGCGGCAACGTCGTCGGTGCCGAGGAGCCGCTCGAGATCCGCCAGTTCGCGCTCGTCGGCCTCGAGCGAGCGACGCAACTCGCCGATGCGGCCGTCGACGATCTCCAGCCGGCCTTCGGCCCTGATCAGGGCCTCGCGCGTCGTCTCGCGGGCGCGGGCCGCCTCTCTGGCCGCCTCGTCGGCCTGCCAGTAGCGCTCCTCGGCCCGGGCGACGGCGCGCCGCCCCTGCGCCTGCCTCTCACGGAATGCGGCCAGCACGCCCTCCGCAGCCGCCGCCGCGCGTCGGGCCTCGCCGTGCTCCGATCGCACCCGCCGCTCACGGCGTCGATGCGAGACAGTCACCAGCGCCCGGGCTCGCGCCACCAGCGAGTCGTGCTGCTGCTGGTGCTCTGCCTGCAGGGCCAGGCGGCGAACCTGTGGCTTGATCTCGGATAGCAGGTCCGAGACGCGGGCCAGGTTGTCGCGCGAGCGGGCGAGCCGCCCCGTCGCCTCGTTGCGCTTGACCTGCAGGCCCTTGACGCCGGCGGCCTCTTCGAACAGCTGGCGCCGCTCCTCCGGGCGCAGCGAGAGGGCTGCGTCCACCGTGCCCTGGCCGACCACCACCAGCTCGTTGGCTGCCAGCCGGCCCGCGCCCAGCAGCTCGACCACGTCGCGCAGGCGCGCTCGCGCGCCGTTGATCAGGTATTCGCTCTCGCCCGACCGATACGCGCGCCGCCCGATCGACACCTCGGCAAACTCGATCGGCAGCCAGCCGTCGGCGTTGTCGAGCGTCAGCACCGCCTCGGCCATGCCCTGCGGCCGGCGGCTCTCGGATCCCGCGAAGATGACATCGTCGGCCCGGCGCGTCCGCAACGACCGATTGGACTGTTCGCCCAGCACCCAGCGCACCGCGTCGGCCATGTTGCTCTTGCCGGAGCCGTTGGGTCCGATGACCGCGTTCACGCCCGGCTCGAACACGAAGCGCGTCGGATCGGCGAAGGACTTGAAGCCGTGGACCCGAAGCTCGCGCAGCCGGCTCATGGTCGCTCGACTGCCTCCGCGTCGGCCAGCAATAGCTCGAGCGCCGCTTCGGCGGCCTGTTCCTCTGCCCGCTGGCGGCTGGTGCCAACGCCGCCGCCGAGGCGTTCGCCGTCGATCAGCACGGCTACCTCGAACTCCTGCTCGTGCGGCGGCCCGTTGGTGGTGACCAGGCGGTACACCGGCTTGAGTCCGCGATGCCGCTGGGTCCACTCCTGCAGCCGCGACTTTGGCGACTTGAGCGGCCCCTCGAGTCCGGCCAGCACGTCCATCTGCGGCTCGAACAGGCGGGCGAGGGTCGCCGCGGTCGTCTCGTGGCCGTCCGACAGCCACAGCGCGCCGGCCAGTGCCTCGAACGCCGCTGCAAGTACCGAGGGGCGGGAAGCGCCGCCGGCCTCGGACTCGCCGCGGCCCAGCTTGAGGTGGCGGTCGAGGCCGAGGTCGAGCGCGAGCACGGCCAGCGCCTCGCGGTTGACGAGCGCCGCCCGCCTGGCGGTCAGGAAGCCCTCATCCTCGAGTGGGTATCGGTCATAGAGCAGGCGGCTGACGATGACGCCGATGACGGCGTCACCGAAGAACTCGAGTCGCTCGTTGTGGCCCGAGGCGGCATCGGGATTCTCGTTGTGGAACGAGCTGTGAACGAGGGCCTGGCCGACCAGCTCCGGGTCCCCGATGACGATGCCGAGCCGGTCGGCCAGTTCGTCCAGGGTCGGAGCATCCATGGGCGGCGAGCCTGCTACTGGTGCTCCTCGATGAACTCGACCGCGTCGGACACCTTCTGGATGCGCTCGGCGTCCTCGTCGCTGATCTCCATGCCGAACTCCTCCTCGAGGCTCATGATCAGCTCGACCAGGTCGAGCGAGTCGGCATTGAGATCCTCGACGAACGAGGCGGTCGGAGTGACCTCTTCCTCGTCGACGCCGAGCTGTTCGACGATGATCTTCTTCAGACGGTCGAACGTCGTACCATCAGTCACAGGTTCAGGCTCCTCCACCCGATCTGGAAACGCTTCCTAGCACGCCGTTCACGAGGCGGCGAGCCGCGTCTCCGGCATAGATCCGGGCGAGGGACACGGCATCACGCATCGCTTCCCCGCTCGGGGTCGCGGCGGAGTATAGCACCTCGAACAGCGCGCTCCGGAGAATGGTGCGCTCCACGCGACCGAGCTCCGCGACCGGAATCTGTGGTGCCTCGAGCGCGATCCGGGCGTCCAGGTCGGCCCGTCGACTGGTGACGCCGTCGACGATGGCAGCGGCATGATCCCGTACCGCCCCGGGGACCGAACGCTCCTCGACCAGGCGGCGCAGGGCTTCGGGACCGTGATCGGGCCGGAACTCGGCCTCGAACAGGGCCAGCAGGGCCAGCCGGCGGGCGCGCATCCCGGCCGTGGCACGCCCCCCGGTCGATCCGGCCGTGCGAGTCACGGAGTTCCAGCGCGCTCGCGATGCAGGCGAGCGGCGATCCGCGACCTGACCCCGCGATGGGCGAGGGCCGGGTGCTCGCGCGTCCACTCGGCGATGAGATCGGGGATCCCGGCCCGTGAGGCCTCCGCCCCGGCCCGGATGGCATGCTCGATCATCCGGCTCTTGGCGCGCCCATGGGTCACGATGCTGACGCCGCGCACGCCCAGCAGCGGGGCGCCTCCGAAGCGCTCGTAGTCGAACCTCGCGCGCAGCCGGTCGAAGCCCGGTTTGAGTGCCAGCAGCGCCAGCGGCGCGATCGGGCCCTGCTGCAGGTCCTCGCGCACCGCGCGAAAGATGTAGGTCGTGATGCCCTCGAAGAACTTGACGACCACGTTGCCCACGAAGCCGTCACACACGACCACGTCGGCGTGGTGGGCGATCATGTCGTGGGCCTCGATGTTGCCGACGAAGTTCAGGTCCAGGGCCGCCAGCTTGGCGTGCGCCTCCCGCGCCAGGTCGTCTCCCTTCTCGGTCTCCTCGCCGATATTCAGCAGGCCGATGCGAGGGTTGGCGACGCCCAGCACGTGCTCGGCGAAGATGGCACCCATGGCCGCGAACTGGACCAGGTGCTCCGGATCCGAATCGACGTTGGCGCCCACGTCGAGCAGCGTGACCGGGCCGGTCGGCGTGGCCATGTAGGCGGGCAGCGCCGGGCGATCGATGCCCGGGATGCGGCCGAGGCGGAACACGGCGGCGGCCATGGTCGCGCCGGTCGAGCCGGCGCTGACGACTGCATCGGCGGTGCCGTCGCGCACCATGTCGGTGGCCACCACGATCGACGCGCGCTTGCGGGTGCGCACCGCAGTGGCCGGATGCTCGCCCATGCCGATGACCTCGGGCGCATCGACCAGCGTCATGTTGGACGGCCGCGTACGGCCGAGATCGCTCAGCTCGCGCTCGACGCGCGACACGTCGCCGACCAGGATGACCTGGTCGGGACCCCGGCCGGCGTAGTCAAGCGCTCCGCGGACGACCTCGCTGGGGGCGTGGTCGCCACCCATCGCGTCGACCGCGATGCGCATCGATCGCGGCTAGAGCTGCTGGCCTTCGGCGGGCCCGATCGGCTCGATCGCGACTGCCTCGCGGCCGTTGTACCAGCCGCAGGTCGGGCAGGCATGGTGCGCCCGATGCAGCTCGTGGCAATGCTCGCACTCGACCAGCGGCGGCGCGCTGATGGCCAGGTGCGCGCGGCGCTCACCCTGGCGCGCCTTGGAAACCTTTCGCTTGGGAACGCCCACGCGCGACTACTCCTTGCTCAGACGAAGACGGGAGGCCGAAGTATACGCGCAGCCGCCCCTGACGGCGAATCAGCGACCGTCTGCGTCGCCATCGGAGAGCAGGGCGCCCAGCGCGGCCAGTCGCGGATCGATGTCATCGCCGGAGTGCTCGTGCACGCCCACGTCCAGCTTGCCACCGCATGCCGGGCACAGTCCCGCGCAGTCCGGCCGGCACAACGGATGCATCGGCTCGGTCAGTGACAGTTCGTCATGGAAGATCGGGTCGAGCTCGATCTCGTGGTGCTCGTTGATCCGGTTGGCAGTTTCCGACTCGCCGGCGTCGCGCCCGATCGGGGCGCCGCTGGCGAGGTCCACGCTCGGCAGGAACTCCTCGTCGATCGCGACCGCCACCTCGTCAACGAACGGATCGGTGCATCGGGCGCAGGTGCGGCGCAATGGTGCGCGGACCATCCCGCGCACCAGGATCCCGCGGTTGGTGCGCTGCAGCACGAGGTCCGCATCCAGCGGTCCGGCCAACTCGAGATCGGGGCCGAGCGTGACGTAATGATCGCGCAGGCGCAGGTCACGCGACGTTCCGGGCGGCGCCTGCAGCAGCCCGGCGACGTTGAGGTCGGTCACGGTCGGGGCGTGGCCGGGGCCTGCTCCTCCGAATCGACCCCGATCGAACGCACCGGCTGACCGCCATCAGCGGAGGCAGTGGGTCGGTGACGTTCGTCGAGCATGTCAATGCCGCGCTTGATGCTGGTCAGCGCCTTGATGCACTCCCCCTCCAGCCGAATCAGGACCCCGGCGGCGTACTCGTCGGCGCCGCGCCGCACCTCGCGCGCCTCCTCGTTGGCTGCGTCGATGATCTCGCCGGCGCGCTGCTGCGCGGCGCGCACCAGCTCACGCTCCTCGAGCATCTGGACCGCCTGCTCCTGGGCGCGCGCCAGCACCGCGTCCCCCTCTTCGCGGGCGCGTTCGGTGATGCGGCCCGCGTCCTCGGTGATGCGGCGGGCCTGCCGTACCTCGTCCGGCACGGCGACGCGCAACTGGTCGATCAGCTCGAGCACGGCGGCCTGGTCGAGCACGACGTTGTTCGTCAGCGGCAGCTTCTTGCCGGCGGCGACGAGTGACTCGAGTCGCTCGACGAGGAAGATGATGTCCGTGGTCGGGTCCTCCTTGACCGGGGATTATACGCGCGGCCTCGCACCCAGACGTTCGGCCAGCGCCCCGGCCACCACCGTCGGCACCATGGCCGATACGTCGCCACCGAACCTGGCGACCTCCTTGGCCAGCGAGGAACTCACGTAGCCGTACTCGAGCGCGGTCATCAGGAACGCAGTGTCAACCTCCGGAGCCAGCTTGCGGTTGGTCAATGCCATCTGGAGCTCGGCCTCGAAGTCGCTGACCGCGCGCAGGCCGCGCACGATGAACGCGGCCCCGTGGCGCCTCGCGAAATCTACGGTCAGGCCCTCGAACGCCTCGACCGCCACGTGGTCGCCAAGGTCTCCCACGCAACGCCGGATCAGTTCCACGCGCTCGTCGATCTCGAACAGCGGCTGCTTCTTGGGGTTGTGCAGGACCCCGATGACGAGCCGATCGAACAGGCCCGATGCGCGCCGCGCGACGTCGAGATGCGCGTTGGTCATCGGGTCGAACGAGCCGGGAAAGACCGCCAGCCTGGTCATCGCGCGTCCACCTCCAGGAAGGTCAGCATCGTCTCACCGAACCGCCGCTGCCGGACCGGTGCCAGGCCGTCAACCGCCGGGATCTCGGTTCGCCAGAAGTGCTTGACGACGACCATGGCGCCGGGCTCCAGGTGCGGCCGCAGGGCGAGCAGCGCGGTCACCATATCACGCCCCTCGTACGGCGGATCGAGGAAGGCCAGGCTCCACGCCCCGTTTGCCGTGGCGAGGAAGCGTTCGACGTCGTCGCCGTGCACGCCGGCCGACGTCGAAAGGTGCGTGCGCTCCAGGTTGCCGCGCACCGCCGCCAGTGCGGAGCGGTCTCGTTCGACGAAGTCGACGCTCATGGCGCCGCGTGACAACGCCTCGATCCCGATCGCGCCGCTACCGGCGTACAGGTCGATCGCGCGGGCGGCGGGCACGCGGTCAGCGAGGATGGCGAACAGCGTCTCCTTGACGCGGTCGGTGATGGGGCGGGTGGCCCGTCCACGCGGGGCGGTCAGCACGATGCCGCGCGCCGTTCCGGCGATCACGCGCATCAGGCCGCGCCTCCCTCGTCCCCGGCATCCTCCAACGGGGCGAACGTCGTCTGCAGCGCCGCGAGGGCAGGCCGGCGGGCAAGGGTCGAGTCGGTGGCGACGATGCGATCGGCCAGCTCCCTCGCCCGCTCGGCCAGGCGCAGATGGCGCGGATCGAACAGCGAGGCGACGCGCAACGGCGGCAGGCCGGACTGGCGCGTGCCGACCAGGTTGC
>JADLBB010000083.1 GCA_020848055.1 Chloroflexota bacterium
AACTTCGTGGTCACCCGACCATGTCCCGCCGGCTCGGCCACCGATCTCAACGGCGACGGGCTGGCCGACCGCTGGGTCAACGGCGACCTGACGATGACGCTATGCACGGCGGTCGCGACGCCGACCTCGCCATGCCCCACGACCGGCACGTACTGCGCCACCCAGGATCCAGTCGGCTGCCTGGTGCAGGTGACGCTCACTTACCGGACCGATATCGTCGTGCCGCTGGTGGGGGCGCTCCTCCCGACCGATGCCGGCGGCCGGTTCCTCCAGTCGGTCACCGCCACGATGGTCGTGAACTGATGACCTCGTCCACGCCGCGGGGCCAGGTCCTGGTGATCCTTGCCCTCGTCATGGTCGTCCTGCTCGGCTTCGCCGGCATGGCCGTTGACGTTGGTCGCCAGAACGCCGAGCGAAGGCACGTCCAGACCGCGGCCGATGCGGCCGCCCTCGCCGCCTGTCGCGAGATCATCGCCGGCGGCACCGATGCGGATGCGGCCGCGGCGGCCAGCGAGGTGGCGATGACAAACCTCGCCGGCTCACCGTCCGGCACGGCCGCCACGATCGCGACGCCACCGTCCTACGCCGACCAGGACGGCGACGGAACGATCCAGGCCGACGAGCTCGTGAGCGGCATCGTCGTGGCCGGCACCACGGTGCGGGTCGCCATCGCCTCGAACGTGCAGACCGCGCTGGTCCGCGTCGTTGGCGTGTCGAGCCTCGATGCCGGTGCGCGGGCCATGTGCCAGTTGCAGGGCGGTCCGGAGGTCCCGCTGGTCGTGCGCCGCTACACAAGCCCGCCCGGTCCGGGCGGCAGCTTCCTCGACCACGTGGCCACTGCCGCCACCAGCGGGTCAGGCGGCGTCGACGCCCTTGACCCGCGCGGTTACGACGGCCGCGTGCCGGCCAGCGAGGCGGCGCCCGGCCCGACGTTCCAGCTCTACGGTCCGGGCAGCAAGGCCACCAACGACTCGAGTTTCCGCGGCTTCATCGCGCTGGACGTGCGCAACTTCGAGACCACCTCCAGCCGCGTCTACTACAACGGGGTCGCGGCCGGCACCAACCCGAACACGCTCAAGGACATGGAGGGCGCGTACTTCGTCACCGGCTATCCCGGCCCGGCGTTCCCGGCCATCAGCGTCCCGCCCAGCGGTGCGACCCAGGTCGCCGTGATCTCCGGCAACAGCACATCGTTCGTCGTCGGGCAGTTCGACGACTCGTACGTCGCCGGTGATCGGATCATGCTCGCGGTCTACGACGGGACGGTCATGCAGATCCCCGACTTCGCGATCGTGCCGCCGGCCGAGATCACGCTGCCCTCCACCACGGTGGCGCCCGTCAATGGACCGACCATCTCGGTCACCCGCAACTCGGAGTTCAGCAGCACGGTCACCCTGTCCCTCAAGGGCGATCCGTATGCCGCAACGATCGGCCATCCCGAACTGGACATCCTGCCCGATCCCTCTGTCGTGCCGCCAGCCGCCGGCAAGATGTCCGAGCCGACGTGGACGCCGAACGTGTTCGTTCCTGCCACGAAGGGCACCAACGTGACCATGACCGGAATGCAGACACAGTCCATCCCGCCGGGCATCTACACCCTCTGGATCGACGGCGAGTCCGGCAACCCGTACTACCAGCAGCGCCGCGTGCCGGTGGCCGTCAGAGTCCAGGACGACGCCAACGGTGACGGCGACTACAACGACGCCGGCGACACGCGCGTGACGCGCGACTTCAGCTTTGCCAATGCGATCCTCGACGGCTCGACGGCAGTCCTGGGCGGCACGATCAACCTGCCACTCGCCGTGTCGACCGGCAGCGGCAGCTCCAACTGGGGCAGCGGTCCGCTGGCCGAGTCGCAGGTCGAACTCAGCTGGGACACCGACTCGTTCACCACCTGCAGCCTGAGCCCGGCGTCGCTCGGCATGGGATCCATCACGTTCAGCACCAGCCTCGTGACGCCTGCGACCGGGGCGGGCGCTCCCTCGACCCTTTCCATCAACACGGCCGGGCTATCGCAGGGCTGCTACATGTTCACCCTCCGCGGCCACGGCACGAACTCCGACGGTCAGCCGGTGAACCACCTGGCCAGCGTTCGCTTCACCGTCGCGGCGACGACCTCAAGCGGGCAGTACGTCGACATCATCGGCTTCGCCGTGTTCGAGATCGACTCGATCGGGGCCAACAACATCAACGGGCACGCCGTGTCGCCCATCTACGCCGATCCACACGACCCCGGCCTCCGACGCGCGCAGCGCGCCCGGCTGCAGCCATGGTCGTGACCTGAGAACCCAGTTCACTAGGAGCGCAATTTCGTGGAACTCGAGTACTCGGACAAGAACAGCAGACGGTCCAAGCTGTACATCGGCGTCGGATTCGTCGTGGCGCTGATGGTGGCCGGCACGGTCTTCGTCGCACTGCAGTCCAACGCACTGCTCAGCGGCCGGGACGTGGAGATGCGATCGGTGGTGGTGGCCACCCGCGACATCCCCGCTCGCAAGGCGATCGAGGAGGGGGATGTGGCCGTGCGCTCGCTTCCCGCCGACCCGACCAACGAGACCGCCTTCTCGTCGCTGGACCAGGTGCTCGGACGCGTTGCCGGCTCGAGCGTCGCATCGGGCCAGCTGCTGACCCGTAACGTGCTGGCCTCCACGACCGAGGGCCAGACGTTCTCGATCCTCGATCCGAACGAGGAGTTCGACCCCAACGGCCCGGACCTGCGGGCGGTCAGCCTCACCGTCGAGGCGGCGAACGCCGTCGCCGGCACGCTGGTGCCGGGCCAGACGGTCGACCTGATCGTGACCATGGCGATCAATCCTGAAGTCGGGCTCAGCCCGGACGAGGCCGCCGTACAGCAGGCGCGCTTCATACCGGGCCCTTCAACCAAGGTAACCCTGCAGTCGATGACCATCCTGGCCCGCAACGGCGACCTCTACATCGTGCGCACCGACGTGGCGACCGCCGAGAAGATCGCCGAGCTGCAGGCCGTCGGCGGGGTGTTCACCATGATCTTGCGGCCCGAGGTCGACGATCGGGTGGCCGATACCGAGGGTTCGACGGTGGATCGCCTGATCGAGGAGTTCGGCTTCCCGGTCCCGGTGCCGCCGGATCTCGACCAGCGCAGCGCCGGGAACTAGGACGAGGTCAGCGCCGCCAGGGCACGCTCCACCTGGCGGCGCGTCTCCTCGAGTGGGGCCGAGCCGTCGATCACGACGTCGGCCGCTGCCACCTTCTCTTCCTGCGACGACTGCGCCGCGATCCGGCGCTGCGCAGCGGCCTCGTCCATCCCGCGTGACGTGGCCAGGCGCCGGAGGGCGTCGGCCGGATCGCAGCGGACCACCCACACCTGGTCGCAGGCGTCGGCCAGCGGCGACTCGAACAGCTTGATGGCCTCGACCGCACTCACCTCGACGCCGCCCTGCTCCAGCTCCGCGAGTCGCGCCCGGATCGCGCCGCGGACCCGCGGGTGCAGGATCGCCTCGAGATCGGCCAATGCCGCCGGATCGTCGAACACGATGCGCCCCAGCTCAGCGGCGTCGTACGTTCCGAAGCGTCGCTCGATCGCTGCGCGCGCGTCGGAGTCGTTCAGGCGAACCTCGCGCGCCACCTCGTCCGCATCGATGGTCGCCACGCCCTCGTCGCGAAGCATGGCGGCCACCGTGGATTTGCCACAGCCGATGTTGCCGGTCAGGCCGATGACCTTCATGACTCCACCGGCTGCGACAGCTCCGGCTGGCAGTGAGGGCAGAAGTGCGTGCTGCGCTGCCCGACGACGATGCGCCGGATCGGACGCCCGCATCGGTAGCAGGGCTGCTCGGTGCGCCGGTAGACCATCAGGCGCTCGGCGTTGTCGCCGGGCAGGCCATCGGCGCCGACGTAGTCGCTGAAGCTCGAGCCGCGATTGTGTATCCCCTGTCGCAGGACCTGGCGAACCGCCCGATGCAGACGCCTGACCTCGTCCGGCGTCAATGTGTCGGCGCGGCGCAGGGGATGGAGGCGCGCCCGCCACAGCGCCTCGTCGGCGTAGATGTTCCCCACCCCGGCGATGAACGACTGGTCGAGCAGCAGGGTCTTGAGCTTGGCGGATCGCCGCGACAGCCTCTCCGCGAGGCGTGCCGCGCTGAACGATCGAGCCAGCGGCTCGGGTCCGTGCCCGCTGAATACCTCGCCGATGCGGTACCGGCCCGCGCTCTCGGCGACCCTGCGCGACCGTGCTCCACGCCCGGCGCCGACGCTGCGCATCCCGCCACCCGGCCACAGCCCGATGCGACCGAACTTGCGCACGTCGCGGTAACGCAGCTCGCGACCGTCGGCGAGATCGAACACGACGCGCGCGTACGGGTCGGGAGGCGTGCCGGCGGGGGCAACTATCAGCGCGCCGGTCATCCGCAGCGCGACGGTCATGATTCGCCCGTCGGCCAGGTGAATCAGGACGGTCTTGGCGCGCCGGCCCACCCGGTGGATCAGCGCTCCGGCGATCTCGGCCGCGAACCTCTCTGCCGGCTGCGGGTGGCGGATCGTCCGATCCCAGGTGACCGTCGCACGGGTGATCGTGGCGCCAGCGACCCAGCGCTGGAGGTCACGCGCGACGGTCTCGACTTCGGGCAGTTCAGGCATGGCTGCAGTCTGCCCGTTCGCTTCGTGCCGTGCTGGCACATCCCGGCCGGGATCGGGCCGGCGTGTGCCCGGGTGGCACGCATAGGTCGGGCAGACGCGTGGGCTTGCCCGGGTGGCACGCATCGATCAGGCGGGCCGTTCGGCAGCCGCCAACTGCCCCGCGGCGTGCCCGCAATATGCCCCGCCGGCACAAATCGGACGGGCAGGAATCCTTCCCTGTCCGATGCGTGCCCAGCCGCACACTCGCGTCCACACCAGCGGGCGCGCGCGCCCGCGCTACGCTAGGTCCGAGGCGAGCGCCTCCTCGGCCTCCTCGCGCGCCTCGTCAGTCGCGGCCTCGACAACCCCCTTGGGGATGCGACGCCACTCCCCGTCCACGAGGTCGTATCGGTCCATCTGCTCCCAGTTCTCCCCGACCTTGAGGTCCACCTCCAGCGGCACGTCGAGCGGAAGCGCGCCCTCCATGCACTCGCGGACCATGGCCGCCAGGCGTGGCAGCTCGGCCTCATCGGTCTCGAACACGAGTTCGTCGTGAACCTGGAGCAGCATCCGCGAGGCCGCGAAGTCGCCGCTGCGCAGGGCCTCGTCCACGCGCAGCATCGCGATCTTCATGCCGTCGGCAGCGGTGCCCTGGATGGGCATGTTGATCGCCATCCGCTCGCCGGCCGAGCGCAGCGCGCCGTTGCGGGCCGTCAGCTCGGGCAGGTAGCGCCGCCTGCCGAGCAGCGTCGTGACGTACCCCTGGTCGCGGGCCAGGATCTTCATCTCGACGGTGTAGCGGCGGATGCCCTCGTAGGCCGCGAAGTAGTCGGCGATGAAGCGCTGCGCCTCCTCGCGCGGGATCTTGAGCCGCTCGGCAAGGCCGTAGTCGGACAGGCCGTAGGCGATCCCGTAGTTGATCATCTTGGCCACGCTGCGTTCCTTGGGGCCCACCTGCTCTGGCGTCAGGCCCAGCACGCGCGCCGCCGCGGCGAGGTGAATGTCCGAGTGAGCCGCGAAGTCGGCCCGCAGCCCGGGGTCGCGTGAGACGTGGGCCAGGATGCGGAGTTCCTGCTGCGAGTAGTCGGCCCCGAACAGCAACCGGCCGGGCGGGGCTACGAACGCACGCCGGATGCGGCGGCCGAGCGCCGTGCGAACCGGGATGTTCTGCAGGTTCGGATCGGTGCTGGACAGGCGGCCAGTGGCGGCCACCGCCTGCTGGTAGGTCGTGTGCAGGCGGCCCCTGGCGTCCACCAGCGCCGGCAGGGCATCGACGTAGGTGGACTTGAGCTTGGAGACCTGCCGGTGCTCCAGGATGAGGCTCACGATCTCGTGCTGCTCCCTCAGTTCCTCGAGCACCGAGGCATCGGTCGAGTAGCCGGTCCGCGTCCGCTTGGTGGCCGGCAGCCCCAGCTCGGTGAACAGGACCGCCTCGAGCTGCTTCGGCGAGCCGATGTTGAACGGCCGCCCGGCGAGTTCGTAGATCCTGGCCTCAAGCCCGGCGAGCTTGTCGCCGAACTCGACCGACATCGCGGCCAGCGCGTCTCGGTCGATCAGGACGCCCGCCAGTTCCATGCGAGCAAGCACTCCGATCAGCGGCATCTCGACGTCGGCGAACAGGCCGGCCAGCCCCACGTCGGCCAGCTCCGCCTCCAGCATCGGCTGGACCAGCATGGCGGCCAGCGCCTCGCCGGCCGCACGCCGCGCCATGCCCAGTTCCTCCGCGCCAGTGTCGGGCGATAGCGGTCGGGGTGGCAGTTCGGCCCCGAAGCGCGTGGCGACCACGTCATCGAGCGTCTGCGAGCGCAGAGCGGGGTTGCACATGTATCCGGCGATCAGCGTGTCGAAGAACGCCCCGCGCAGCTCAAGCCCCTGCTCCACGGCCAGGATGGTGATGAGCTGCTTGAGGTCATGGCCGGCTCGTCGCACATCGTCGCGGCCGAACCAGGCCGGAAGCCGCGGAGCCGATGCGTTGGCGGGGTCGCAGGGCACGTACCACGCGCTGCCGTCGCTCACGGCCAGGGCGATGCCGAACAGGCGCCGATCGAGCGCCCGGCCCGCGCCCAGGGACCAGCCGAGGCCGATCTCGTCACCGTGCGCCTCCAGCCACGCGTCGAGTTCCGCCAGGTCGTCCGCGCTGCGCGCGATGCGTGGATCGACGTGCTCGATGGCGCCGCCCGGATCGGCGAGCGGGTCCGGGCGAACCGCCGGCGAGTCACTTGACTCCATGGCCGGTGCTGCGCCGCCCAGCAGATCCAGGCTGAGCTGCAGGCCACCCTTGGTCTCACGCTCCGGGGCGTCCTCGCCGGTGGGTGCGATGCTCGACGCTGGCAGACGATCGATCAGCGAACGGAACTCCAGCTCGCGGAAGCGCTGGGCCACGGCGCGCCGGTCATATCGGCCGGTGCGCGCCTCCTCCAGGTCGAGCTCAACCGGCAGGTCGGTCACGATGCGCCCGATCTGGCGCGACATGAAGGCCGACTCGCGATGCTCAGCCAACCGGTCACGCATCTTGCCCTTGACCTCGTCGAGGTGCTCGTAGATGGCGTCCAGCGTGCCGAACTGCTGCAGCAGGCTGGAGGCTGTCTTCTCCCCCACTCCCGGCACGCCGGGGATGTTGTCCGAGGTGTCGCCCTTGAGCGCCTTGTAATCGAGCATCTGGTCCGGGCGCAGCCCGTAGCGCTCCATGACCCTGGCCTCGTCGTAGATGACTGTGGCCGCCACACCCATGCGCGTGGTGAGCAGCCGCACGTGGTCATCCACCAGCTGCAGGCCGTCAAGGTCGCCCGAAACGATCATCGTGTCCACGCCGGCGGCGGTCGCCTGCTTCGACAGCGAGCCGATGACGTCGTCGGCCTCGTAGCCGTCCAGTTCGCGCACCGAGATGCCCATCATGGCCGCAACCTCGCGCACGATCGGGAACTGGGCGCGCAGGTCGTCGGGCATCGACGGCCGGCCCTTCTTGTAATCGGGGTAGGCATCGAACCGGAACTGCGGCCGCCCGACGTCGAAGCTGACGATGGCGTAGTCCGGCTTTACATCGGCCATACCGCGCAGGACGATCTGCAGGAATCCGAACACCGCGTTGACGAGCGTGCCGTCCGAGGTCGTCAGCGGCGGCAGGGCAAAGTAGCCGCGGTACACCAGGCTCGGCCCATCGATGAGCATCAGTAGCGGTCGTCGGTCGGCCATCGGTGCGACGAAGTCTAGACCCTGCGCGGCAGGCCCAGTTGCGAACGTAGAATCGAGTGTCATGACCGACCGCCGGGTGCTCGATCCGTACGCCGTGCTGGGGGTGCCGCGCAACGCCACCCCGCAGCAGGTCACGCGCG
Organism: Chloroflexota bacterium; assembly: GCA_020848055.1. Lineage (GTDB taxonomy): Bacteria > Chloroflexota > Limnocylindria > QHBO01 > QHBO01 > JACDBZ01. The sequence goes on from JADLBB010000083.1 coordinate 7,926, forward strand.
CGCATCGCCGGTTGGCCAAGGCACACCATCCCGATCTCAACGCGGGGACCGATGAGGCCGCCGAACACATGCGCCAGATCAACGAGGCGTGGGCCATCCTGTCGAACCCGGTCCGCCGTGGCGAGTACGACCGCGCGACCGGGAACACGAGCCATTGGGTCTCGTCCCGTCAGCCGATCACACCGGCCGCGCCGTCCTCGACCCGTACCTGGGCGACGTGGCGCGCCACGGCGGCCGAGACAGAGGCGGCACCACGGACCATCCGGCCACCAGGCGAACAGCCGATCCCCCGGACCAGGCGTCCGCCGCGGCCCTCGCCTCAGCCGGAGACTTTCCGCGACTCGGGCTGGGCCGCGCTGATCGCGGGGGTGCTGATCCTTGGGCTGTTGATCGGCGCCATCATCGTCGGGCGCCTGGCCCTTTAGCGCCTACGGCGCTCGCGGTGCCAGGATCCAGCGCAGCAGCGCGGCGGCGATCATCAGCGCCATCCCCGTGAAAAGGAACATCGGCCACAGCGAGCGCTCTGCCAGCGGCGCGCTGAACGTGCCGCCATCAGCCGGCGGCGTGGCATGGGCTCCGGCCTCATGACCATTGCCGGTGTCACGGATCGCAGGGCTCGACAGGGCTGCCGGACCGCCCGCCTCGCCCGACTGCGGAAGGATGCTGGCGCCGGGCGCCATCGCCCCCATCTCCTGCTGGTCCGCGGTCGAAGCCGACCCTGACAGGGCCGGGGCAGCCGTTCCGACCATGCCGATCAGTGCGAGCGCGGCACCGCCGGCCATGACCGGCCCGAAGGACCGGCGGATCCAGGGGCCGAGGCCATCGGGCCGCGGCGACGCATCGGCCTCTGGCGGCAGCAGGCGCAACGGTCGCGGTGGCGCGACGTCCGGCAACTGAGCCATCGCGGCCAGGAGCCCGGAGAGCTCGGCCCGTATGGCAGAGCAGCGGGCGCAGGATGCGACGTGATCTGCGATCGGAGCCTCGGCCGGCTCGAGGTCCCCGCCGGCGAGAGCGGCCAGGATCTCGTCGCCCGGATGATCGCTCGTGTTCAGCATGACAACCCCTCGGACGCCGTCATCGGTTGAACAGTTCCCTGTGCTCGGACAGCAGTTCACGCAGTCGCATCCGGCCACGGTGGATGCGCGACTTCACCGTGCCGAGTGCCGAGCCCGTCATGGATGCCACCTCGTTGTAGTCCATCCCGTACACGTCGCACAGCACGATCGCGGCCCGTTGATCCTCCGGCAGTTGCGCCAGGGCGCGCTCGAGCTGCCGGTACATCTCCGCCCGGCCCGCCTCCGCGTCGGGATCCACGGCCAGCGGGTCCGGGAGCTCGGCCGCTCCCTCATCCGGATCAGGCAATGGACTGGCCGGGCGTCGCTGCTGGCGGCGGAGGATGTCATAACTGGCATTGGCCGTGATCCGCAGCAGCCACGATCGGAATACGCCGCCACGGTAGGAACCAATGGCCCGATACGCGTGGATGAACGCATCCTGCGTCGCATCGGCCGCCTGGTCGGCATCGCCGAGCAGGCGCCAGGCAAGGCCGTAGCAGGCTGACTGGTAATGCTCCATCAGCTGCGCGAATGCGGTCCGGTCGCCGCTCGCGGCACGCTGCACCACCGCCGCCTCGTCGGCGATCGGCGGCGTGCGGTTGCCGGTGGGGTGCCCGTGAGCGTCGGCCATGGGCTTCCTATAATGACCGCTGCTCGAGCCGGGGTGGCGGAATCGGCAGACGCGTCGGTCTCAAACACCGATGAG
>JADLBB010000084.1 GCA_020848055.1 Chloroflexota bacterium
CCGGGCTTGGCGTGGATCCAGCGGTGGCCATCTGGCGGCGCGACCTGGGCGTGGACATCGCCGTCGAGACGATGGACTTCGGCGACTTCCTCGACCGGCTCGACACCGATCCGCCCCAGGTGTTCACGATCAGCTGGATCGCTGACTACCCGTCGCCGCAGGCCCTGTACGGGCTGCTGCTGGAGCCCGGCGCGGCGAGCAACTACGGCCGCTGGAGCGACGATCGGTTCGTCGAACTGCTCGAGGCCGCCTCGCGCGCGACCGATGATGCGATCGGGCCCGCCTACGCGGCCGTCGAGGCCCGGGTGGCCGACCAGGCGCCGGTGATCCCATGGGCCTACGGCGACCAGTGGTGGCTCGTCGCCGATGGACTGCGCGGCCTCGGCAACCTGACCGTGGGGCTGATGGACTTCGGGCGGGTGTCATGGGGCGGTTGAGCGCTCTGGTTGCCTCCGGCATCGCGCTCGGCCTCGTGCTGCTGGCTCCGGCGCCGACGACGGCGTTCGACGGGTTCGGCTCGTCCACCGCCACGTCGACCTACGGCGAGGAGATCCGGTTCGACCTCGAATTCGACGGTCCGGCTCCCGATCGGCTCGAACTGTTGATCCGCACGCCCGGATCGGAGGCTTCGCTGGTCGTGCCGGTGACGCCGTCGGCAGGCGAGGCCGAGTACGTGTGGGACACCTCGGTCGACCACGTCACCCCGAACACGCTCATCACCTATACCTGGCGCGCGACCGACGGCGACGACGTGACGACCTCGACGCCCGCGACGATCCGCTACGTCGACGACCGGCCCGGGCTGGACTGGCGCAGCGCCCGGCTGGGCGAGGCCACCGTGCACTGGTACGGAGGCGCCGAGCAACAGGCACGCCGGTTCGGCGAGGTGAGCGCCGATGCGGTGGCACAGGCCGAGGAACTCCTGGGAACCGAGCTGGCGGGACCGGTCGACGTGTTCGTCTACGTCAGCGAGGACGACTTCTTCGGAGCCCTCGGTCCCGGTGCCCGCGAATGGACCGGCGCGGCGACCTACCCGGAACTGCGGACGATCTTCATGTGGCTGGGTGGCGGTTCGGGCGCGTACCTGGAGAACACGATGGTGCACGAGGTCACCCACGTCGTCTTCGGTGATGCCACGGCCAACTCGTTCCATGAACCGGCGACGTGGCTGAACGAGGGCATCGCCACCTGGTCGGAGTCCCACAGTGACGATGGTGAGCGCCAGACCGTCGAATCGGAGGCGTCCGACCACGGCCTGTTCGCGTTCGACGCCCTCAGCGAGCGATTCCCGGTGGACAGCCGTGGCGCGCTGCTTGCCTACGCGCAGGGCACGACCATGGTGCAGCGCATCATCGACCGATACGGGACCGATGCCATCGCCGCCATCATGGCCGCCTACCGCGACGGCGCGTCCGATGCCGAGGCGCTCGAAGCTGGCACCGGGGTTGCGGCGCCGGACCTGTACGCCGGCTTCTTCGCCGCGTTCGACGTCGATCCGCCGATGCCGGTGACTCCCGACCCGATCCTGCCATCGGACGTCGATCGCCCCGGCGCGGGGACGCCCGGCGACGGCGGGGATGGAAGCCGCAGCAGCGTGGCCCCGCAGCCGGCGCCGGGCGAGCCGAACGGGCAGGACGTGAGCGATGGGCTCATCCTCGCGGCGCTGCTGGTGATGATCGGCATCGCGGCGTTCGGCGCCGCGGTGGTGCGGCGCCGAACCAGCGGGGACGAGCCGTGAGGGCACGCGTTCCGGCCGGCCCGCGCGGCGGACGGGGATCTGGCTGGCTGATCAGCCTTGCCGGGGCGCTGGCCGTGATCGGGTTCATCGCGGCGGCGCAGTTCAACGGGTCGCTGGGGCGCCAGGAGTACGTGTCGTCGGCGCAGCGCGTCCTGATCATGCAGGTTCAGCAGGCCCAGCGCGAGCAGGAACGGCTTCGATCCGAGATCGCCGATGCCCAGGCGCGGGTCGCCGAGCATCAACGGGCGGACGTCGGATCCCAGGCGGCGCGCGACGAGCTGAACAAGGCGCTGGCGCAGGCAAGGTTGGCCGCCGGGCTGGTGGCCGTGCATGGTCCGGGCATGGTGCTCGAGATCTCCGACAGCCAGCGCGAGGTGCCCGCCGGCGAGAACCCGACCAACTACCTGGTGCTCGTGGACGACATGCGCGACCTGGTGAACGCGCTGTGGTCGGCCGGCGCCGAGGCGATCGCGATCAGCGGCGGGGCGACCGAGGGCGCGCCGGCCGAGCGGCTGGTGGCCACCTCGTCGATCTACGGCGTCGGGGCATCCATCCTGGTCAATTCGTCGTACCTGTCGCCGCCGTTTCGCATCGAGGCCATCGGTCCGGAAGGGCTCCAGGAACGATTCCTTGCCGATCCCGCCTACCTGACTCGCGTCGCCCTCCGGATCGAGGCATATGGCCTGCAGTTCGCCAGCGAGCCGCGCGACGACCTGACCCTGCCGGCATTCATCGGTAACACGCTGCTGCGCTGGGGGGCGCCGGTCACCGCCAAGGACGGTGCAAGCTGATGGCCGGCCGAATGGCACGCACCAGCCTGTTCGTGGTGTCGCTGTGCGTCGGCCTGCTGATCGTCGGACAGCTGCGATCCCAGGCGACTCCCATCGCCCTGTCCAGCCTCTCGGCCCAGGAGCTGTCCACGCTGGTTGAGACGCTGACCGCGCGCAACGTCGAACTGGCCGACGCGCTCGCGGACCTGCGCGGTCAGCTGCGGGAGTATGAGCTCGCCGACGCCCAGGGCCGCTCGGACATGGCCATCAGCGAGGAGGCGTTGCGCGGCATCTCCGCATTCGCGGGCCTCAGCGCCGTCAGCGGCCAGGGAGTGGTGATCAACGTCGAGGGCTCGTTCGACCCTACCGCGGTCAACGACCTGATCTACGAACTGCGCAATGCCGGTGCCGAGGCCATCTCGATCGACGAGGTGCGGGTCACGGCGCGGACGGTGGCGGTGCTCGGACCGAGTTCCATCCAGCTCGACGGCGTGGCCATCGGTCCGCAGTTCCAGATTCGCGTCATAGGATCGCCCGATGGCCTGCGCTCGGCGATCGAACGACCGGGGGGGATCATGCGCCTGTTGCAGCAGTCGATCAGCGCCCGATTCGTGCTCACCGAGGAACGCAGGATCACCGTGCCGGCCACGCAGCGCGACCTCGTCCCGACGACGGCGGTCGCGGTCGAGTAGCCTGTGCCGGCCGAAACACACGCAGCGGACATCATGCCGTGAAGGAACTGATCGAACGCGCCCTCGACGGGGCGCAGCGCGGGGGAGCCGAGTACGCCGACGTAAGGGTCGTGCGGCGGGAGGACGAGACCCTGACCGTCAAGAATGGGGCCCTCGAAGCCGCGACCTCGAATGACAGCGCCGGGTTCGGCGTGCGCGTCCTGGTCAACGGCGCGTGGGGCTTCAGCGCCAGCGCGGTCCTGGAGCCGGCCGAGGCGGACCGCGTTGCTGCGGAGGCGATCGAGATTGCCCGTGCGTCCGGGCGAGCACAGCGGACTCCCGTCGAGCTGGATGACACGCCCCCCGCCACCGACACGTACCGCACGCCGTACGACGAGGACCCGTTCGCCGTCAGCCTGGACGAGAAGATCCGCATCCTGCTCGAAGCCGATGCGGCCATGGCCCGCGTCGAGGGCGTCGCGATCCGCGAGGGCACCATGGTCGCTGGGCGCGAGCGCAAGACGTTCGCCTCGCTGACCGGCGCGTGGATCGAGCAGGAGATCACCGAGGCGGGGGGAGGGATCGAGGCCACCGCGGTCAACGAGGTGGAGATGCAGCAGCGCAGCTATCCCAATTCGTTCGGCGGCCAGTCGGTGACCGGCGGCTTCGAATCGGTCCGCGCGCTTGACCTCGCCGGACATGCCCAGGAGGCGGCCGAGCTGGCAGTCGCCCTGCTGGATGCGCCGCAGTGTCCATCGGGCGAGATGGACCTGGTGCTCGATTCGACCCAGGTCGCCCTCCAGATCCACGAATCGTGCGGTCACCCCACCGAGCTCGACCGCGTCTTCGGCACCGAGGCCAGCTTCGCCGGCACCAGCTTCCTGACCACCGACAGGCTCAACCAGCTCCGATACGGGAGCGAGCTGGTCAACATCGACGCCGACGCCACTGCTCGCGGCGGCCTCGGCAGCTTTGGCTACGACGATGAGGGGGTGCCGGCGCAACGCGTGCCGTTGATCTCGGCCGGCATCCTGGTGGGCTACCTGACCAGCCGCGAGACCGCGCCCCGCATCGGGCGGCGAAGCATGGGCAGCGCGCGTGGCTGGAGCTGGAACAGCCTGCCGCTGATCCGAATGACGAACATCAACCTGCGTCCGGGTGATGCGGGTTCACTCGAGGACCTCATCGCCGATACGCGCGAGGGCATCTTCATGAGCATCAACAAGAGCTGGTCGATCGACGACCGCCGCCTGAACTTCCAGTTCGGAGACCAGGCGGGGTGGCTGATTCGCAACGGCCGGCGCACGCAGTTGGTTCGCAACCCGACGTACACCGGCATCACGCCCCAGTTCTGGGGCAGCTGCGACGCCATCTGCGGCCCGGATGAATGGACCCTGTGGGGGCTGCCGAACTGCGGCAAGGGGGAGCCGGTGCAGACCGGGCACGTCGGACACGGCGCCGCACCGGCGCGATTCCGCAACGTCAAGGTGGGAGTCGGACGATGGTAGCCGCCACCGAGGCGGGAGCCGTCCTGGAGCGCGCCCTGCAACACTCGACCGCCGATGCGACCGAGGCCGTATACATGGGCCAGGACGCCGCCCTCACGCGGTTCGCCAACAACCAGGTCCATCAGAACATTCGCGAGCACGACGCCACGCTCCAGGTGCGGGTCATCGACGCCGACCGAATCGGCGTCGCCGGCACCAACCGGCTTGACGAGGCGGGCATCCGCGACGTCGTCGAGCGAGCCGCGGCCATTGCCGCTCGTTCGCAGCCCAATCCTCGGGCGGCCGTCCTGCCCGAACCGGATGGTCGCAACTTCGATCCGGACCTCGGTTGGGTGTCCGCCACCGCCGAGGCGGGGGCCGCGGTGCGGGCCGACGGCGCCCGTGCGGTCATAGCCGCGGGTTCGGCCGCCGGACTCGAGACGGCCGGGTCGTTCGCGACGGCCGCGATGACCATCGCGGTCGCCAATTCGCACGGCATCCGCGCCGAGCATCGCTCTACGCGGGCCACGCTGCTGACGGTGATGATGGACGGCTTCGCGTCGGGTGCCGCGTCGGGCTACGCACAGGCCGGCTCGCCGGACGTGCGCGACATCGACGCCGCCGCGCTGGGCGCCGAGGCCGCCTCAAAGGGCGAACGGATGCGCGGCGCGACCGAGCTCGAGCCCGGTGAGTACGAGGTCGTGCTCGAGGAGTACGCCGTGGCCGGGCTGCTGGAGTACCTGTCGTTCATCGCGTTCGGTGGCCTGGCCCTCGAGGAGGGTCGGTCGTGCATGGAGCTCGGGAGCGCCGTCATGGGGCCGAACGTGTCGATCTGGGACGACGGGGCCGATCCGGCCGGGATGCCCGCACCGATCGACTTCGAGGGCGTCGCCCGCCGTCGGGTGGACCTGGTCCGAGATGGAATCGCCAGCGCGGTCGTCCACGACGCTGCCACCGGCTCGCGCGCCGGCACTGGTTCCACCGGCCATGCCCTGCCCGCACCGAACCTGTACGGGCCAATGGCGCTCAACATGTTCATGGCGCCCGGCGATGTCCCCCGTGACGAGCTGGCGGCGCCGATCAAGCGCGGCGTGTGGGTCACTCGCTTCCACTACATCAACCCGGTGCACCCCAAGAAGGCGATCCTGACCGGCATGACCAAGGACGGCACGTTCCTGATCGA
>JADLBB010000085.1 GCA_020848055.1 Chloroflexota bacterium
CGGGCGGTCGAGGCCTACGGCGGCATGACCGATGCGGGTGCATCGGTTCGAGCCAACTACCTGCTCAAGTGGTCGGCCATCGTCGACTTCGCGCGCGACGGCCATGCCGTCTACGACATGTGGGGCCTGGCGACCGGCGGCATCCGCCAGTTCAAGGAGGGCTTCGGCGGCGAGGAGGTCGCCTATGTCGGGGCGCGCGACCTCGCATTGCGAACCCTGCCCGACACCCTGTTGCGCATCGGCCTGCCCGTTCATGGCGGGTTGCAGCGCGCGCGACTCAGGCTGCGGGGTCGCTCGACGTCCCAACCAGGCGAGGGGGCCTGACCAGCAGCAGCCATGCCCAGGCCGCGGCCGCGCCGATCATCGACAGGCCGATGGCCCACGCTCCGGCAGGACTGACGAGCACCGCCGCGAGCGCGTCGGGCAGGTTGAAGGGCGTGACCACGTGCAGCGCATACAGCAGGCTGGCGGCGAACGGGATGGCCAGCACGAGGTAGGCCGTCAGCTGGCCCGCCGTGCTGATGGCGAACGGCACCAACAGGGCCATGGCCGGGAACAGGTAGCGCTCGTGGACCCTGGTCGGCAGGAAGTAGAACGCCAGCACCAGGCCGGCGCCGACCGCGAGGAGGACCGCGATGTCCTGCCCGCGGCGCAGCCCCCACATGGCGCCGATGATCCCGCCGAGCAGCAGGAGGCTGCCGGCCACCACGTACGGTCCATCGGGGACGTTGAAGCCGACCAGCAGGCCCCACGGGTTGAAGGCGTACAGCGAGGTGGCTGGCTGGCCGCTCGCCGTGTTCGCCAGCAGGCCGGCGTAGCGCAGCGGCGTGAGCAGCAGCGGGCCTCCGACCACGACCCAGGCGGCCACCATGCCGCCGATGGCGCGCAGGAACGGCCTGCCGTCGTTCGAGCGCAGGCCGGCGAGGATCGTGACGGCCAGCACCGGCAGTACGACGAGTCCGAACTGGGGCTTGCAGAAGGTTGCCAGCATCGCCAGCGCCCCGGCCGGGACGTGCCGGCGCGCGCCGGATGCCAGGAGGGCGAGCAGGAACGCGAGGGTGCCGGCAGCGTCCACCTGGCCCCACACCGGACCGGCCAGCAGCACGGCGGGGTTGAACAGGTACAGGCCCGCGGCGGCGAGGCCGTGCAGCTCGCTGCTGCGCCCGCGCACGAACGCGTACAGGGCGACGCCGATGGCGAGGTCGAAGGGGATGGACAGGCCCTTGATCGCGAGGTCCAGGGCTGGGCCATCGACGAACGAGGCCAGCAGCCACAGCGGATACAGCAGCGCCGGATAGATGGCGTTGTCGACGTCGTAGAAACCCCATGGGCCGACCTCGACCATCCTGGTCGCCCAACGCGCCATCACCGACACGTCGCCGTTATGGCCGTCGAGCGGCAGGGCCGCCAGCCTGACGACCAGGCCCAGGGCCAGCAGGCAGGCGAGATTGACGAGGTCCCAGCGAATCCGCATGTCGTGCGGAGCCTAGCCGTTCGGCGGTGCTAGCATCGGAAATCGGTGAGCGATCCGGAGCATCTGCTGTATCCGACCACGCGGGCCGCCCTTGACGCGGCGGCGGTCGAGTACGAGGTCATGGCCTGCGATCCCGAGCTGGCCGACACGGCCGCCTTCATCCGCGCATACGGCGTGCCAGCCGAACGCAGCGCGAACACCATCATCGTCGCCTCGAAAGGCTCAGAGCCCGTGTACGTGGCCTGCGTTCTGTTGGCCACGACCAGCCTCGACGTCAATGGCGTCGTGCGTCACCAGATGGGCGTGCGCAAGGCTTCGTTCGCCGCCGCCGAGCCGGTGCGCGAGTTGAGCGGCATGGAGATCGGAGGCGTGACGCCCTTCGGCCTGCCGCCGTCCCTGCCGATCCTGGTCGATCCGCGGGTCATGGCACCGGACTGGATCGTGCTCGGCGGCGGCAACCGCAGCTCAAAGCTGCGCCTCGCCCCAGCCGGGCTGTCGCGCCTCGCGTCGATGCGGGTCGTGCCGGGCCTGGCCGCCGACCGTCGCTGAGGCCGCGCCGCGGCAGATCGGGGTCGCCGGGCCGGTGCCGGGTGCGTGCTAGCATCACGATCCCATGGCCCAGCTGGCGCGCTTCTCACCCGCATCGGTCGTGCATCGCATCAAGCACGGCGGCGAGTCCGCACCCGCCTCCTCTTCGCCCACCATCGACGAGATCGTGGCCGAGGCCGTCAGCCATCGCCCAGGCCTCGACGAGGGGCTCGTGAGGCGCGCTTACGACACGGCGGTCACCGCGCACGATGGCCAGCTGCGCAGTTCGGGTGAGGACTACGTCACCCATCCGATCGCGGTCACAAAGTACCTTGCCACTCTGCAGATGGACGCCGAGACGCTCGCCGCTGCCCTCCTGCACGACGTTCCCGAGGACACCGACTTCACGCTGGCCGAGATCGAGAAGCGCTTTGGGCGCGAGGTCGCGCGCCTGGTGGACGGCGTGACCAAGCTGTCGAAGTTCGGGTCGGCGCGGACCATGGAGGAGCAGCAGGCCGAGAACATTCGCAAGATGTTCATGGCCATGGCCGAGGACGTGCGGGTGGTGATCATCAAGCTCGCCGACAGGCTGCACAACATGCGCACGCTCCAGCACCTGCCGCCTGAGAAGCAACAGCGCATCGCGCGCCAGACGATGGAGATCTACGCGCCGCTGGCGCATCGGCTGGGGATGTGGCAGATCAAGTGGGAGCTCGAGGACCTGGCGTTCAAGTACATCGAGCCCGAGAAGTACCGCAAGCTCGTCGACCAACTGGCCGATCGGCGCCGCGCGCGCGAGAGCTTCGTCAACAAGAGCATCGGCATCCTGCGCAAGGAGCTCGCCAAGGTGGGGCTGACGGCGGAGATCAGCGGGCGACCGAAGCACCTGTACTCGATCGCCAAGAAGATGGAGCGCAAGGGCGCCGAGTTCACCGAGATCTACGACCTCAACGCCATTCGCGTGCTGGTGGACGACGTCAAGGACTGCTACGCGGCCCTCGGCGTCGTTCATTCGCTTTGGCGCCCGGTGCCCGGCCAGTTCGACGACTACATCGCCATGCCCAAGGCCAACATGTACCAGTCGCTGCACACCGCGGTCATCGGTCCGGAGGCCAAGCCGTTGGAGGTCCAGATCCGCACCTACCAGATGCACGAGATCGCCGAGGCCGGGATCGCGGCCCACTGGCGCTACAAGGAGGGCAGCCGGGGCGACCGCAAGTACGACGAGAAGCTGGCCTGGGTCCGCAACCTGATGGAGTGGCAGCGCGAGGTCAGCGACCCGACCGAGTTCGTCGAGGGCCTCAAGCTCGACGTGTTCCAGGACCAGGTCTTCGTGTTCACCCCCAAGGGCGACGTCAAGGACCTGCCGCGCGACGCGACGCCGCTCGATTTCGCCTACCGCATCCACACCGACGTCGGCCATCGCACCATCGGCGCCAAGGTCAACAACCGGCTCGTGCCGCTCGACTACCGGCTGCGCAACGGCGACATCGTCGAGATCGTGACGACCAAGTCCGCCCACGGGCCCTCGCGCGACTGGCTCAACATCGTGAGCACCAGCCATGCGCGCGAGAAGATACGAGCCTGGTTCAAGCACCAGCAACGCGACGAGAACATCGCTCAGGGCAAGGACCTTCTGGATCGCGAGTTGCGACGCCTGGCGCACGAGACGCTGGCCTCGGTGGACGCGGCCAAGTTGACCGAGATCGCAACTCAATACCGCTACCGCGAGCTCGATGATTTCTACGCGGCCATCGGCTATGGCGCCATCAGCTCGGCATCGGTGGTCAGCAAGCTCGAGATCCATGATGACGTCGAGATCACCCTTCCGGAGCAGGCGCCGCCGGCCGCACCGTCGACCACCGGCGTGCGGGTCAAGGGCGTGGGCGACCTGCTGGTCCGCTTCGCCAAGTGTTGCTCGCCCATCCCCGGTGACCAGATCACCGGCTACGTGACGCGCGGCAAGGGCGTGACGATCCATCGCGCCTCGTGCCCGTCGGTCCTGTCCGAGCGGGATATCGAGCGGCTGATCGACGTCGAATGGGAGATGGCCGGTCAGCAGACCTACCCGATCACCGTCCGCATCTCGGCGCTCGACCGGCCGGGCCTGCTCAACGAGGTCACCAACGTGGTGGCCGAGTACAAGGTCAACATCGTGGCCGCCGCGGTCACCACGCAACCGGAGGGCACGGCCACCATCACCGCCACCTTCAAGGTGACCTCCCTCCAGCAGCTGGCCCTGGTGCTGACCAAGATCGAGCGCCTGCGCGACGTGACCAGCGTCACGCGCGAGGCACGCTGAGCGGGGGCGATCCTGACGACCGGGCCGCTCGAAGTGGCGGTGATTGGCGCCGGAGATCGTGGCAGGCGCACCTACGGGCGCTGGTGCCTGCGACATCCCGACATGGCGAGGGTCGTGGCGGTGGCTGAGCCGATCGCGCAGCGGCGCGATGCATTCGCCGCCGAACATGGACTGGAGCCCTCTGACGCGGTCGCCGGTTGGCACGAGCTTCTTGCGCGCGAGCGAGCTGCCGACGTGGTGATCGTCGCCACGCCGGACCGCGAGCACGTCGGTCCCACCCTGGCGGCCCTGGAGTGCGGGATCGACGTTATCCTCGAGAAGCCGATCGCGCCGACCGCGGCCGAGGTCCATGCCGTGGCGGCTGCGGCCGAACGCAGCGGACGCGCCGTCATCGTGGCCCATGTCTTGCGCTACACCACGTTCTTTTCGACGCTCAAGGCGCTGCTCGAGGCCGGCCGCATCGGCCGCCTGGTGACGATCACGCACGCCGAGCACATCGGCTACTGGCATTTCGCGCACAGCTTCGTGCGTGGCAACTGGCGCCGCGAGGCGGACTCGAGTCCGATGATCCTGGCCAAGGCCTGCCACGACCTGGACCTGCTGCGCTGGCTGGCCGGCGACCGATGCACCTCGCTCGCTTCGTACGGTGGTCTGTCCGAGTTTCGCGCGGACCGCGCGCCGGCCGGTGCGGTCGCACGCTGCTGGGATGGCGCGGCCCGATGCCCGGTGGCCGCCGCCTGTCCGTTCGACGCGGTGCGCTTCTATGTTGATCGGGCGGCAGGCGTCACTGGCTGGCCAGTATCGGTCATCACCGATGATCCATCGCCCGAGGGCCGGCTGCGGGCCCTGGCCACCGGGCCGTATGGGCGCTGTGTCTACCACTCGGACAACGACGTGGCCGACCACCAGGTCACCGCCCTCGAGTTCGCCAATGGCGTGCGAGCGACGTTGACCGTCAGCGGCCTGACCGCCGACAACACCCGCACCATCACCCTGAACGGAACGCGGGGCGAGATCCGCGGCCGCCTCGACACCGGTGAGATCGAGGTCCGTTCCTTCCTGCCGTCAGGTGAAATGGCCGCCCTCTCGGGCCCATGGGATCATGACGAATTCGGCCGCTCCAGCATGCCGCGTGACGGGCGAGAGGTGCTCCATGTGTCGGCCGCGACCGACGGCCACGGCGGTGGCGACGACGCGATGCTGGGCGGCGTCATCGCGGGCCTCCGGGCCGCGCGCGACGGGACGGCGGACCGCTCCGTGGCGCGCACCTCTTTGGCAGCCTCCGTCGAGAGCCACGAGATGGCGTTCGCCGCCGAGGTCAGCCGCCGCGAGCGCCGCCTGGTCGAGCTGCCGGCGCCCTAGACTGCAACACATGGCCTCCACCATCGGCGCCCCGAGGGGCACGCGCGACCTGTTGCCGGACCAGACGCCGGCGTGGGACCGTGTCGAGGCGGTGGCGCGGGACCTGGCGCGCCGCTACGCGTTCGCGCGCATGGAGATCCCGCTGTTCGAGCGGGTCGAGCTGTTCGCTCGCGGCCTGGGAGAGTCGTCCGACGCGGTCTCCAAGGAGATGTTCCGGGTCGCCGGTGCGGCCGGCAGCGACGAGGAGCGCGCCGATTGGGCGCTCCGCCCGGAGCCGACCGCTGGCGTCGTGCGCGCGTTCATCGAGCACGGCATGCACGTACGCCCCGGCCCGCTGCGCCTGTCGATGATCGGTCCCATGTTCCGATACGACCGTCCGCAGGCCGGCCGTTACCGCCAGTTCACCCAGTGGGACGTCGAGGTCCTCGGTGATCCGGGTCCGGCGGTGGACGCCGAGCTCATCGAGCTTGCCACTCGCTTCTATGCCGAGGTCGGGCTGACCGATGTCGTCGCCCACGTCAACTCCATCGGCGACGCGACCTGTCGTCCCGCCTACCGCGCTGCGCTGGTCTCTTACTTCGGAGCTCACGTCGACCGCCTGACCGATGACTCTCGCCGCCGCCTGCAGGTCAATCCGCTGCGCGTGCTGGATGACAAGCAGCTCGATCCGGACCTGGCCGATGGCGCGCCGCGCAGCGCCGATCACCTGTGCGACGAGTGCCGCGCGCATTTCCGCTCGGTGCTCGACCTGCTCGATGCCCTGGGCATCCGTCACGTCATCGACCATCGGCTCGTGCGCGGCCTGGACTACTACACGCGCACGACGTTCGAGTTCGTCATCGCAGGGCGCGAGGGCCAGCAGCAGGCACTTGGTGGCGGCGGCCGATACGACGGGCTGACCGAGCTGCTCGGCGGGCGTCCGACCCCTGGCATCGGCTTCGGCATCGGCCTGGATCGAACGATCCTGGCCATGGACGAGCAGCGCGTGACGCTGCCGAAAGCCGGGCCGCTGGTGGCGGTCGTCGGCACCGGGCCCGCGGACCATGCCGATCGGCTGCGTGTGGCGGGTGCCCTGCGCGACGCCGGCCTGGCGGTTCGGCCCGACGGCAGCGCCCGCAAGCTCGGCAAGCAGCTCGAGTCGGCGGTCAAGGCCGGCGCCGCCTGGGCCGTCATCGTGGGCGAGGAGCTGGCCGGCGGCGAGGTCACGCTGAAGGACCTTGCGACCGGCGAGCAGCAGGCGGTGGGCATCGGGTCGGTTGCGGGCCTCGTGCGCGCGCCGTAGATGCGTGCGCCGGGACGCACGTAACCACGAGGTTCGGCTTGATCTGGTCCGTGGCGTGCGCTGCGGCGCAAGACTTGGCGCGCGATCGGCCCGATTTCGCCCGAAAGTCGTAGATGCGTGCGCTCGGGCGCAAGTCCGACGGCCCCGCGCGAACGCGGCACGAACGCGGCACGAACGCAGCAGGAACGAAGCAGGAAGGCAAGCGCTTGCGTCGGGGCGCACACAACCACGAGGCACGGCGCAAATTGGCGCGTGCTGTGCGCCACGGCGCAATTCTGGGCACGCAGTAGGACTCATACAGGGCCAACGTCGTAGATGCGTGCGTCGGGGCGCAAGCGCCGCGATCCGGACGTCCCCGTCATCGCGGGGTACCATGCGCCTCCCATGAGCACCGCGTACCGCACCCACACCTGCGGCGAGTTGCGCGCCGAGCATGCAGGCGAGCGCGTGACGCTGTCCGGATGGGTGCATCGGCGCCGTGACCACGGACACCTGGCCTTCTTCGACCTGCGCGACCGACACGGCATCACGCAGGTCGTGACGAGCGCCGAGGATGGTGCCGATGCGCACGCCGCCGCCGAGCCGGCCCGCAACGAGTGGGTGGTCCAGGTCTCCGGCGTCGTTCGCGCGCGGCCCGACGGCACGACCAATGCCGAGCTGGCGACCGGCGAGATCGAGGTGGCGGTCGATCGGTTCGCCGTCCTCAACCCGAGCAAGGTGCCGCCGTTCTACATCAACGAGGACCAGCCCGGGCTCGACGAGGGGCTGCGCCTGAAGCACCGGTACCTCGACCTGCGCCGGCCGAGCGTCCAGGGCCGGATGCTGCTGCGCTCGCGCCTGGCGTCGGCCATCCGGCGCGCGCTGGAGGACGAGGGATTCGTCGAGATCGAGACTCCCACGCTCATTCGCTCCACGCCGGAGGGCGCGCGCGACTTCGTCGTGCCGTCGCGCCTGCGTCCCGGCGAGTTCTACGCCCTGCCGCAGTCGCCCCAGATGCTCAAGCAGCTGCTCATGGTCGCCGGCTACGACCGCTACTTCCAGATGGCCCACGCCTACCGTGACGAGGACCTGCGCGGAGACCGGCAGCCGGAGCACACCCAGGTCGACATCGAGATGAGCTTCGTATCCGAGGAGGACGTCATCTCGACCGTCGAGCGCGTCGTGACCCGCGTGGCCGGGGAGGTGGTGCCACACCGCCCCATCCTGGCCAGTCCGTTCCCGCGCCTGACCTACGCCGAGGCCATGGCCCGCTACGGCTCGGACAAGCCCGATATCCGCTTCGGCATGGAGCTGGTGGACCTCGCCGACGCCGTCACCGACATCGACTTTCGCGTCTTTGCCGAGCCGCTGGCCGCCGGTGGCGCCGTGCTGGGAATCGTCGCACCCGGCTGCGCCGACTAC
>JADLBB010000086.1 GCA_020848055.1 Chloroflexota bacterium
AGGTGCAGGCGGCGCTGTACCGGATCGCCGAAACGGCAAGCGCCGCCCAGGACATGACCGCGTTCTACGCGGCGATGCACGACATCGTCCGCGAGCTCATGTACGCGGACAACTTCTACATCGCGCTGTACGACGAGCGGCGCCACCTGCTCAACTACCCCTACTTCCGCGACGAGGTGGATCCGGACGTGCCCGTCCCGACCGCCTGGGAGCCGATGGGCACTGGCCAGACCGTCGGCCTGACGGCGTACATGCTGGAGCGTGGAACGCCAGTGCTCTACACCGCCGAGGAATACCAGCAGCTCGCCGCGCGCGGCGAGTTCCAGGCCATCGGTTCGAAAGCAGTGGACTGGATGTCCGCGCCGCTGATGGAGAGTGGCCGCACGATCGGGTTGGTGGTGGTGCAGAGCTACCGCGAGGACCGCGTGCACTCGAGCGCCGACCTCGAGGTGCTGACCTTCGTCGCCAGCCACATCGCGACCGCGCTGACACGCGTCCGGGCCATCGAGGAGACGCGCCAGCGCAACGCCGAGCTGGCGGTCATCAACGAGATCGGGCTTGGCCTGGCCGAGCAGCGCGAGTTCCTGGCGATCATCGACCTGGTGGGGGACCGGATCGGGGAGGTCTTCGATTCCGACTCGGTGGCGATCGCCCTCTACGACGCGGCGACGAAGATGATCTCGTTCCCGTATTCCATGGATCGCGGGACGCGGCTACCGAACGACGAATTCGAGCTTGGACCGGGGCTGACATCGGAGATCATTCGAACCAGGGCGCCGATTCGGATCGGGTCGGCGGAGGAGATGGCCAGGCACGACGTCATCACTGTCCCGCGCTTCGAGGGGGACGAGGCCCAGAGCGAGTCGTGGCTCGGGGTACCGATCCTGGCCGGCGATCGCGTGCTCGGCGTCATAAGCATCGAGCGCGAGGACCCGCACGCCTTCAGCGAGGCTGACGAGCGAGTACTCACGACCCTGGCCTCGAGCATGGGCGTGGCGCTCGAGAACGCGCGCCTCTTCGACGAGACTCGACGGCTGCTGGCAGAGGCCGACGAGCGCGCGGCCGAGCTGGCCATCATCAACAGCGTCCAGGAGGGGCTGGCTGCCAACCTGGACATGCAGGCCATGTACGATCTCGTCGGCGACAAGATCCAGGAGATCTTCGACGCCCAGGTGGTGGACATCGGCCTGTACCACCTCGACACCGGCACGATCTCGTTCCCCTACACGATCGAGCGCGGCGTACGGTTCCCGGACGCGCCGGTCGCGTTAGCCGATTCGATCATCTCGACCATCGTGCTCGAGACCAGGCAACCGCTCGTCGTCAACGACGTCGCCGCGTGGAATCAGCAGGACCCGGTACGCCGATTCCAGGTGGTCCAAGGGGAGCCTGCCATGTCGCTGCTCGCCGCGCCGATGATCGTCGGCGGGGAGGTCCGCGGCCGGATCTCGATCCAGAATCTCGATCGGACCAACGCGTTCTCCGACACCAACGTGCGCATGCTGACCACGCTCGCATCGTCGCTCAGCGTGGCGCTGGAGAACGCTCGCCTGTTCGACGAGACCAAGCGACTGCTGGGCGAGGCCGATCGACGTGCCGCCGAGCTGGCCATCGTGAACAGCGTGCAGCAGGGCCTGGCGGCCGAGCTCGACGTGCAGGCCATGTATGAGCTCGTCGGCGAGCGAGCGAGCGACGTGTTCGATTGCCAGGTCGTCGACATCGCCACCTACGACCCCGCGACAGGGATGATCACCTACCCGTTCTCGGTCGAGCGCGGCGAGCATTTCGAGGTCCCCGCGCGCCAGGTGATGGGGTTCCGCAGGCACGTCATCGAGTCGCGACAGCCGCTCCTCATCACCCACGACCTGCGGGGCCTCGGCGTGCAGCTGGGACAGCCGGCGGCGATCGTCGGAGAGCCGGCGAGATCGGCCATCTTCATGCCCCTCATCGTCGGGGATGACGTGCTCGGCGTCATGTCGCTCCAGAACCTCGATCGCGAGCACGCCTTCGATGATCGGGACGTATCACTGCTGGGCACGATCGCGGCCAGCCTGAGCGTCGCGCTGCGAACCGGGCGGCTCATCGACGAGACGCGGCGCCGCGTCGCCGAGCTCGGGACGATCAACGACGTGGGCGAGGCGATCACCGCCCAGCTAGAGGTCGAGCCGCTGCTGACCCTCGTGGGTGAGAGGACCCGCGACGCCTTCGACGCCGACATCTCGTACGTGGCCCTGCTGGACGAGGACAACGCTCACTTCACGTTCCCGTACTACGTCGAGCATGGACGCCACGAACCGCAGGAGGCCCTCGCGGTGGGCGAGGGACTCACCTCGAAAGTCGCCGAGATGCGTCGGCCGCTACTGTTGAACAGCGAGGCAGACTGGGCCCGCCTGGGAATGCGCGGTCGCGGCACGCGAGCCAAGTCCTGGCTCGGCGTACCGATCATGGCCGGCGAGCGGCCCATCGGCGTCATGACCGTCCAGAGCACGTCCCAGGAGGGCAGGTTCGGATCCTCCGACGAGCGCCTCCTGTCCACCATCGCCGCGAACGTGGGGATCGCGGTGCAGAACGCCCGCCTTTACAACGAGACCCGCCGGCGAGCCGAGGAGATGGCCGCATTGGCCGATGTCGGACGAGAGACCTCGGCCACGCTCGAGGCGCAGGTCGTGCTCGAGCTCATCGCCGAGCGGGCGCGGACGCTTCTGCGGGCGGAAAGCGCCGCGGTCTTCCTGGCCGACCCCGACGAGCCGAGCCTCCTTCGCGCCGACGTCGCG
The DNA here is from genome assembly GCA_020848055.1 of Chloroflexota bacterium. Lineage (GTDB taxonomy): Bacteria > Chloroflexota > Limnocylindria > QHBO01 > QHBO01 > JACDBZ01. The sequence continues at coordinate 2,775 of JADLBB010000086.1, forward strand.
GTCGGCGACATCGCCGACGCGGTCCGTGCCAGCCACGTCACACGCGGCGAGGGCATCGTCGGCAGCATCGCGGTCTCCGGCGAGGCCGAGGTGGTGAACGATCCCGGCGCTGACCCCAGGGCCGTCCACATCGAGGGGACGCAGGTCCGCACCACCGAGCGGCTGATGGCGGCACCGCTCGTGGTCCGTGAAGAAGTGAACGGCGTCCTCGTCGTGTGGAGGAACGATCTCCCGGACCCCTTCAACGCCGCGGACCTCAGCTTTCTCTCAGGATTGTCGCAGCAGGCGGCCGTCGCGCTCGAGAACGCCCGCCTCTTCGCACAGGCGCAGGAGTCGCGCGATGCGGCCGAGCAGGCCAACGAGGCCAAGAGCAGCTTCCTCGCGGCCATGAGCCACGAGATCCGGACGCCGCTGAACGCCGTGATCGGCATGAGCGGGCTGCTGCTGGACACCGCCCTCGACCCCGAGCAGCGGGAGTTCGCCGACACGATCCGGACCTCGGGTGACGCGCTGCTGACGATCATCAACGACGTGCTCGACTTCTCGAAGATCGAGGCCGGCCGGGTCGACCTGGAGCACGCGCCATTCGTCCTGCGCGACGCCATCGAAGCATCGCTCGACATCCTGGCACCGGCCGCCGCCAACAAGAGCCTCGAGCTCGTCTACGCCATGGACGACGATCTGCCGCAGGTGCTGGTCGGTGACGCCGGCCGGCTGCGCCAAATGCTGCTCAACCTGCTCTCCAACGCCGTGAAGTTCACTGAACGCGGCGAGGTGGTGGTCACGGTCGCAGGCTCGCCGATGCCCCGTTCGAAGCGCGGCCCCGAGACCTGGGAGCTGCGGATCGACGTGCGCGACACGGGCATCGGTATCCCGCCGGACGCGATGTCGAAGCTCTTCCAGTCGTTCAGTCAGGTGGACGCCTCGATCGCCCGTCGGTACGGCGGAACCGGGTTGGGGCTCGCCATCAGCCGACGCCTGGCGGAGCTCATGGATGGGTCGCTCACGGCCGAGAGCAGCGGCGTGGCGGGGGAGGGGAGCGCCTTCCACCTGGTGGTGAGGATGCCGCTCGGGGCAGCCGACGCGGTGGCCTCCGCACGGCCACGGCGGCTCGATGCCGACCTCGCCGGCCGCACCGTGCTCATCGTCGACGACAACGCCACGAACCGGCGCATTCTCGTCGCGCAGACGACGCGATGGGGGATGGTGGCCCGCGAGACGGGGTCGCCGATCGAAGCCCTGGGATGGCTGCGTGGCGGCGCTCGATTCGACCTCGCGTTGTTCGACCTGCTCATGCCCGACCTAGACGGCCTCGACCTCGCCCACGAGGTCGCCGAGCTCACCCTCGGTGATGGCATCGCGCCGATGCCGGTGGTGATCCTGTCGTCGATCGGCCTGCGGGAGCGAGAGGGGGCCGTCGTCGCGGCCTGGCTCGCGAAGCCGGTGAAACCGTCGGCCCTGTTCGACACCATCGCGACCGCCCTGCTCGGCGACGCGGCCGTGCACCACGCTCGCGCGGAGTCTCCGGCCATCGAGGCGGGGGATGGAGCGCTTGGTGAGCGTCATCCGCTCCGCATCCTCCTTGCCGAAGACAACCCGGTGAACCAGAAGCTCGCGCTCCGGCTCCTGTCACAGATGGCGTACCGGGCCG
>JADLBB010000087.1 GCA_020848055.1 Chloroflexota bacterium
AGCAGGGGCGAGACCGTGGTCGGTTGGCCGGCACGCGCGTTGAGCCGCGACAGCGGGCTGGCGGCATCGAAGCGGCTGAGAGCGTGGTCCGCCGCTTCGAAGGCCGCGACGACCACCGCCCACGCGGTCCCGGCCTCCGACTCGCGCTCACCCGGCAGCGTCAGGCGCAGGGGCGAACCCATGCTGCGACCCTCGCGGACGGTGGCCTTCACCCGGTCAGTGGCCCGATGCGCTGGCCGTGTCGCTCACGAGCATGAGGCGCAGGGCCGAGTCGATGGCCTCGCTGGTCACGCACCACCGATCGTTCACGTTGTAGCGCGTGTCATAGCCCGCTCCTGCGTGAATGAACACGTCAGGACGCATGATCAGCGGGTCCAGCCTGGCCCCGGCCATCAACAGGCCCGCGGTCAGGCGAATGACCGCCTGGCCGACCTGGATCGGCTCACCGCAGCCGGGGCAGGTCGCCCCGGCCGGAGGTCCGCCGATCGGCGCGTCATCCATCTGCTGGCGGCTACTCGTGCATGGGTCGGGGTGGATCGCGGGCTATCAGCGACGCGGCGCCGGGCTCACGCTGGCCGGCGGGAAGGTCGACATCGGTGTCGTCCCAGTCCCAGCCGATGCCGCTCCTGACCTCGACCACGCCGTCGATGAGCCCCACCAGGCGCTCCACGATGCCCGCGGTCGTCCTGCGGTCCACGTGGCCCGCGATGTGGACGATGCCCTCGTTGACCTCGACATCGAAGGCGTCGGGGTCCAGCCACATGGTCCGACGCAGGACCCGGTCAGCGATGGTCCGGCCGATGTCCTCGTCGCTGCCCAGGTAGGCGTGCACCAGGTCGGCGCGGGTGATGATCCCCACCAGGCGACCGCCATCGAGGACGGGCAACCGGTTGATGCCGCGATCCACCATGACGTTGGCCGCCTCTCGCACTGGCAGGTTGGCCTCGATCGTCACCGCCGGGGACGACATGGCCTGGCCGACCGTGGTGGCCGCCCGCTTGCGCAGCTCGTCGGGGTCGTGGCGCTCGCCGAGGATCCACTCCAGCGGCAGCCGGCGGCTCAACGGGCGGCTCACCTGCTTGGCCAGCAGGTCCGCCTCGGAGATGACGCCCACCACGGTGCCGGTGGCGTCCACCACCGGCGCGCCGCTGACCTGCCGCTCGCAGAGCAGGAGCGCCAGGTCGCGCAGCGAGGTCTCGGGGCTGGCAGTCGTCACGTCGGTCGTCATGACGTCTCTAATCTTCATCGGTCCCAACCTCCTCGTGCTCATCTTCGGTCGCCGCCGCCGGAAAGTCCATCGCCGCGGCACGGACCGCGTGGCACTTCCGATCGCCGCCCCCCGATGCGGGGGCGGTGGCACAAGGATGGCCCCGCCACCCGCATCCACCGCAGGGCCCGATGGCCCCCTTCATAGGGTCATTCGGCCCGTGCACGGCTTGTGGCAGCGGCTAGGCTTGGCGCAGTCGTCCTTCGGGCATCCCACGCAGGCAAGTTGAACGCACCAGCCAATCACCATGCATCACTACCGCATCGCCCGCACCAGGTTCCCCGTCGCCGCGGAGCCGGCCGGATGAGCGCGCGGGCGGACCGCGCCTCCGAGTTGCGGGGCCTGGTGCGCTTGGCCGCCACCGAGCCGCTGGGGGCCGATCCGGACCGCGTCGCCGCCATGCTGGCCTCCGATCCGCCATGGGCGAGCCTGGTCGCGCATCCGTCCGAGGTGCCCGGGCTGCGGCGCTATGCGCTGGACCTGCGCCTCCGACTCGGCGGCGAAGGTGCGAGGTTCACCACCTTCAGCAAGGCGGCACTGCTGGACATCGGGACGCCTGCGCGCACGGCCTCCGGCTGGGCCGTCGAATGCGGCTGGCGGGCGTCGAGCGCGGCTCCGCTCTTCCCCGTGTTCTCTGGGAAGTTGCTGATCGAGCCGGGCGAGCTTGCCATCGACGGGCTGTACGCACCACCCGGCGGCGTCATCGGTCGCGTTGCCGACCGCATGCTGCTGCAGGTCGCCGCCAACGGGACGGCCCGCTGGCTGCTCGGCGAGATCGATCGCGCCGGCCGTGCGCTCGAGCGGCCACCCATGCCCGAGGACGCCTGACTCCGCTCAGCTACCGGTGGGCGGTTCGCCGAGCCGGTGCTTGGCCACGAACGCGGCCGCCTGGGTGCGCCGCTCCAGGTTGAGCTTCGACAGGATGCTGCTGACGTAGTTCTTGACCGTCTTGTCCGACAGGAAGACCTCCGACGCGATCTCCTTGTTGGTCCTTCCCTCCGCCACCAGCAGCAGGATCCTGCGCTCCTGGGAGGTCAGGACGGCCAGCTCGTCCGCCGCGCCGCCGGAGGCGGCCTGCCGGACCCTGGCCAGGACCTTCTCGGTGACCGCCGGGTCGAGCAGTGAGTCACCGCGGCCCACCGACTCAAGTGCTGCCACCAGGTCGCGTCCGCGGACCTGCTTGAGGAGGTAGCCGGAGGCGCCCGCGATGATGGCCGACAGCACGGCCTCCTCGTCGGGGTAGCTGGTGAGCATGACGACACGGGTGGCCGGCCTGGCGGAGCGGATCTCGCGGCACGCCTCGATCCCGGAGCCATCGGGAAGGCGCACGTCCATCACGACCAGGTCCGGCTCGAACCTGGTCGCGGCGGCGATCGCCTCGGCCACCGTCCCGGCCTGCGCCACGACCTCGAACCCGGCGCGACGGTCGAGCAGCGCCACCAGGCCCTGGCGCACGACCTCGTGGTCGTCCACAACCAGCAGGCGCAGCGAAGGCGAGTTCGCAGCCGGCGATTCGCTCAATGGTCGCTCCCGAATGACATGGAGTGGCGGCGCGGCACGGTCATGATGATACGTGTGCCGGCGAGGTCGCTGTCGATGATCAGCGTACCGGCCAGGGCGGTGATGCGGGCGCGCATGTTCGCGATCCCGTGATGCCCCCGCTCGATCGGCCTGTTCGCGTCGAATCCACGCCCATCGTCGGCGATGGTCAGGCGCAGCTCGGACGGGCTGCCGTCCAGTGTGACCGAGGCGTGGACGGCCTGCGCGTGGCGCGCGATGTTGCTGAGCGCCTCGCGGGTCACCGCGAGCAGTTCGGCCACCAGCTCGATGGGTAACTCGGCGAGCGGAGCAGCTGCGGGGAGGACCTCAACGGAGACCTCGATCCCGCTGCTGCGATGCAGCTCCGTCCCGACCTGGGCGAGCCCATCGGCGAGGTCGCCAGATTCGAGCAGGACCGGCCGCAGCCCGAAGATGAAGTTGCGGATGTCGCTGATCACCGCGTGCAGGGCGTCGATGGCGGCATCGACGCGGCGTCGCGCTTCCTCCGGATCGTCGGCGACCAGCTCGGGGACGTCGTCGAGGGCCAGGGTCTGGGCGTATATGGCCTGGATCGAGCTATCGTGAAGGTCACGGCTGATCCGGTCTCGCTCGTCCACGATCGCGAGCCGGCGCACCTGCTCGTGCAGGCGGGCGCGCTCGATCGCCAGGCCGGCGTGCAGCGCGAATGTCTCGACCAGCACCTCGTCGTCGGCGCTGAACTCGTCGGCGCCGACCTTGTCGGTCAGGTACAGCCGGCCGATGGCCACGCCGCCGGTCGTTATCGGTGCCCCGAGGAAGGAGCGCATGGCCGGGTGGTTCGCGGGGAATCCGTGGTGTGCAGGGTGAGCCGCGATGTCGGCCACCCGGACGGTGCGTGCCTCGGTGATCAGGAGGCCGAGGAGGCCGAGCCCGCGCGGAAGGAGTCCGATCGCGATCCGTTCGGCATCCGCGATGCCGCTGGTGATGAAGCGCTCGATGACGCCGTCCGCGTCCACGATCCCGATGGCGGCGTAGCGGGCCGGCACCAGGTCGCGCGCCTGGTCGACGATCCTTTGCAGCACGTGGTCGGGGTCGATGGCGTCGCCTATGCCCCGCACCGCGCCCTCGAGCGCACCGAGCCGTTGCGCCGCTGTGTCCGCGCGCGCCCGCTCGCGCGCGAAGGCCACCAGTCGCGCGATGGCGGTGGCCAGCGCGCGTGCCTGTCGCTCGTCGCCGCGAATGGTCATGCTGCCCAGGGGAAGGCCGCCACGGGGGTCGCGCAGCATTTCCGCGGCGGGATCGGGCAGTCCGGCCGGTGCATGCAGGGCCGCCAACGGCGGCGCATTGACCTCGAGGTCGAGCACCTCGATGCCCATCGCGGTCCCGACGTCGACCACCGCCCGTCCGAAATTGGCCGCCTCGCCATCGCTCGGCGTGGACAGCCACGCCTCCAACGCCTCGAACACCCCGAGCAGGAGGAGGGTGCGCGGTTGAGGTGGCGGTGCTGGCTGCATCGGCTCGAAAGGCTAGCGCGTCGCGCCCCGCGGCGCGTCCGGCCGGGCGCAGGCATGTGCCCAACGGCCCGTGCCATACGTGACCACTGGCCCGTCCTGCGGCGCGGAAGATCGCCTAGAAATGGGGCACGTAATATTGACCCCACCCTCGGAGCGATCCCACATGCAGAAGACACTCCTCTATACCGGGCTGGCGGGCGGCGTGACTGCCGTCTTTCTCGGCGTGGTCCTCATCGGCTCGATGCTCCTCGTCGGCCGTGGACTGGGGGCCACCAATCCCGACGCGTCGCACGGCGAGCACCAGGCCTCGACGCCGCCGGTCGTCCAGCCCAACCCCGACGCGCCGGCCTACGTGCTGCGCGACCCCGCCGCACCCGAAGTGGCGACCGGCGACGTGCACGAGATCGAGCTCGTCATGACCGAGCGCCAGATGACGGTGGCCGAGGGCATCGAGCAACTGGTCTGGACATTCGCCGACGAGGTGCCGGGACCTGTCCTGCGCGTCAAGGTGGGCGACACGATTCGCGTCAAGCTGGTCAACCCGGCCACCAACTCGATGCCGCACTCGATCGACTTCCATGCCAGCCTCGTCGCGTGGAACGACGAGATGCGCTCCATCGACCCGGGCGAGTCGCTCACCTACGAGTTCGTCGCCAAGTACGCCGGCGTGTTCATGTATCACTGCGGCACCGCGCCGGCACTCATGCACATCGCCAATGGCATGTTCGGCATGATCATCGTGGAGCCAACCGGTGGCCTGCCGCCGGTGGACCACGAGTTCGCCTTCGTCCAGAGCGAGTGGTACCTTGGGCCTCAGAATCAGACCATCGACATCAACAAGGCGTCGGCCGGCGCTCCCTCGCCCGACCTGGTCGTCTTCAACGGCGTGGCCAACCAGTACCTCGACCATCCGATCGAGGTGCCGGTGGGCGAGACCGTGCGGGTCTTCATCCTCGACGCCGGCCCGAGCATCGACTCGAGCTTCCACGTGGTCGGAACCATCTTCCACGAGGTCATCAAGGAGGGCATCCACCTGAAGGAGGGCAACGAGGGCAACTGGGGCTCGCAGGCCGTCGACCTGTCGCCGGCCCAGGGGGCCATCGTCGAGATGCGCTTCGACGAGGATGGCCTCTATCCGATAGTGACCCACGCGTTCAACTTCCCGGGCCGAGGAGCCATTGGCCTGTTCAAGGCCGGTGACGGCGGACCTCCGATGGAGGGTGGTCACTGATCGGGATCCAGCCGGCACCAGGGGGCGACCGTCCGGCCGCCGCCGCCGCGACCAGGCCGAAGCTGACCGAGCGCCACGTTCTGGCGCTCGGTCTCGGCCTGTCTGGGACCTTCGTGGTGGTCTCGATCGCGGCCGCCGCGGCCGCCGCGGCCGGCGGCGGATCTTCATGGGCGCCATTGCACCTGGCACTGGCCGGTGCCGCGACCGTTGCGATCGGGACGTTCATGCCGCACTTTGCGGTGACGCTGGCGGGCACCCGCCCATCGGCCAGCCGATGGCGCCTGGCAGTCGTGCTCGCCCTGGCAGCCGGGAGCGCCGCGGTCGTTGGCGGCGTCACGCTGTCGGCGGGGCCGAGCGTCGGCGCGTTGGGAAGCGCCCTGCTGCTGCTGGGACTGGCCGGAGTCGCGATCCACACCCTGGCCCCATTGCGCGAGCCGCTGGCCCGGCGCCACCACGTCGTGACCGCCACCTACCTGATGGCCCTGGTCGACATGGCCGCCGGAGTGGTCCTCGGCGGGCTCGCAGTTGCAGGCGTCGCGCCGGTCGTGGCCGCGTGGGCCACGATTCGCCCGGCACACGCCTGGCTGACCCTGTTCGGCGGCGTCTCGCTCAGCATCCTGGCCACGCTCGTCTACCTGGCGCCGACCGTCTTCGGTGCCCGCATCAGGGCCGGGTGGGGACTCGCCGTCGCCGTGGCCGGCATGGGCCTCGGACCGCTGATCGTGGTAGCCGGCTTCGCGTTTGACGCCCGTGTCGTGGTCATCGGCGGCATGGCGGCCACGGTGGCCGGTGGCATCGGACAGGTCGCCTACGTACTCGACGCCAGGCAGCGTCGCGGACCCTACACCAGCGAGCACGACTGGCGATCGGTCGCGGTGTGGCACCTCATCGCGGGCACGGCCTGGTTCGTGGCGGCATCGGCCGCGGCCACGGTCAGGATGATCGGGGCCGGATCGACGGCCGGCTGGTCGCTGGGTGCCCTGGTGCTGCCCCTGGTGGCCGGCTGGATGCTGCAGGAGCTGGTCGGATCGTGGACGCACCTGGCCCCATCGGTGACGCCGGGCGGCCCGATGCAGCACGCGCGCCAGCGTCGGGTCATGGCCGTCCTGGCAAGGACGCGCCTGCTGACCTGGAACCTGGGGCTCGCGGTCGCCTGGATCGGGGTATGGCTGGGCGCCCGCCCGCTCGCCGTCATCGGCGGCGGCCTGGTCGCGCTGGTGATCCTGGTTTCGGTGGCCGTGCTGGGCCGCGCGCTGTTGGTCAGGTAGGTCCGGGAGGGGCCGCGCCTGGCGTCCTAGGGGTACAGCCCGCGGATCTCAGTCGCCTCGGCGACCCGCCCGATGGCGATGACGTGGGCCGCCAGCCGCGCGCCGATGCCGTCCCGCGCCCTGACGGCGGCGACCTCGTCGTAGGCGCCGCCGATGATGTGCTCCAGCCGATCGGCGACCTGCGCCGCGGGCCAGGCGAATGACTGCAGGTTCTGGACCCACTCGAAGTAGCTCACGATGACGCCGCCCGAGTTGCACAGGATGTCCGGGACCGTCACGACCCCGTGATCGGCGAGGATCGGATCGGCGTTCGGCGTGACGGGGCCGTTGGCGCCCTCGGCGATGACCTTCGCGCGCACGGCCCCGGCGTTGGCCGCGGTGATCTGGCCCTCCAGGGCAGCGAGCACCAGCAGGTCGACGTCGAGGGCGAGGAGCGTCTCGTTGTCGATGGGCGTCGTGCCGGGAGCGCCGGCGATGGAGCCGGTCTCGCGCAGGTGCGCGCTGAGCTTCGCCGGGTCCAGCCCGCCTGGGTTGGCGACTCCGCCCCCCACGTCGGTGATCGCCACCAGCCTGCCCCCGCGCTTGTGAATGAGCCTGGCAGCGGCCTCGCCGACGTTGCCGAAGCCCTGCACCGCCACCGAGGCGCCGGCCATGTCGATGCCGGCCTCGCGCAGCGCGCGCTGGGCGGTGAACATGACGCCCATGCCCGTGGCATCGGCGCGTCCCTCGGAGCCGCCCACGCTGACCGGCTTGCCGGTGACCACGCCGGGCACGGTGTAGCCCGCGTGCATGCTCACGGTGTCCATGATCCACGCCATGGTCTGGGCGTTGGTCCCGACGTCGGGAGCGGGGATGTCCACCTCCGGGCCGATCACGCCCTGCAGCTCGGTCGCGAAGCGCCGCGTGACGTGCTGCAGCTCGTTGGCCGACAGCTTGCGCGGGTCCACGGTGACGCCGCCCTTGGCCCCGCCGAACGGAACGTTGACCAGGGCGCACTTCCAGGTCATCCACATCGCCAGGGCGCGGACCTCGTCGAGGTCGGTGGCAGGGTGGAAGCGGATTCCGCCCTTGGCCGGGCCGCGCGACACGTTGTGCTGCACTCGGTAGCCGGTGAAGACGCGGACGTGCCCGTCGTCCATGGTGACCGGGAAGTTGACGGTCCACTCGCGCTTGGGAAGGCGGAGGACGGCCCGGATGTCTGGGGATAGGGCCAGCTGGTCGGCAGCGTGGTCGAACTCGGCGAGAGCCGATTCGAGCGCGCCCTGAGTCTTCGCGCCCGAGGCCTCCGGCGCGTTCGAGATGGTCATGGCTGGTTGATTCGCTCCTGTGCGGCGTCGTGTTCGATTGAGACACGAAACTCGGTGACTATTGTGCCCCGAACCGGAGCGCGCGTCCCGGCGCGGGTGCACGCCGGCCGTGGTGTACCCTCTCGCCCAACGCCCGCTCACCGGGTGACGTATAGGAGGAATGCCCATGCGTCGCATTACCCGTGTCCCTGGGATCCTGGGTGTTATCGCGGCCATCGCCCTGGCTGCGCTCGCCCACGCGCCGGCCGTGGCCGCCTTCGAGCTCAACGGTGGCTGCACGCTTGACCTGGCCTCGACCGATGCCTCGGGCGCCGCGCTCGACACCGCGGCCAACGGCCGGGGTGGAACCCAGGAAGACCCGTTCATCGTCGACTGGGACGGGACCGTATCGTGGAATGGCAGTTCCGGCGACACGGTCTTCAAGAACCACTCGTGGCAGGTGTACGTCTTCAACATCCCGACCCCGCTGCGCGGCGGAGACGACAACGACGAGGGGACGACCACCTCGAGCGGCTCGACCGGCGTCTCCGCCAACGCGCCGTTCCAGTTCACCGGCCTGTACTTCGTGTCGGGCAACATCACCGGTGACGGCGGCGCCCGCTGTGACGGCAGCGCCTGGCTCAAGCTCAACGGCAACCCGCTGACCACCATCCCGTTCTGGATCGCCATCGTGCTGGCGCTCATCGGCCTGCTGCTGGTGATGTCGTCGCGTGGATCACAGGTCACTCACCCTGCGGCACCAGCGTCATCGGAGGCCCGCTCATGACCGTTCGACATCCGATCCGTGGACTGTTCGGTGGCCTGGTCCTGGGACTGGGGGCCGGCATGCTGGCCGTTTTCCTGGGTGCCGCCGTGCTCGGAACCTGGACCGTGCTGGGGCTCATCCTGGTGTTCGGGCTGATCGGGCTCCTGTACGCCCTGGTGATGCCGCCGAAACGCTCAGGGCCTCGCTGATCACCCAAGGATCAGGCGCAGGCTGCCGCGATGGCGGTGATGCCCGAGGTGGGCCGACCCGATTCGGGGACGTGTTTGGCGGACCGATAGACTGAGCGGGCCTTGACCCGTACCTCCGACCACCAACTCGCCGCCTTCGGCCGGGCGACCCGCGCCTGGTTCACCGATGCCTTCGATGCTCCCACCCCCGCCCAGCATCTGGGCTGGGCGTCGATCGGTCGTGGCTCGCACACCTTGATCCACGCGCCGACCGGCAGTGGCAAGACGCTGGCCGCGTTCCTGTGGTGCATCGACCGGCTGGTGATGGCGCAGCGCCCGTCACGGCCGACGGTGCGGGTGCTGTACGTCAGCCCACTCAAGGCGCTCGCGTACGACGTCGAACGCAACCTGCGAGCACCGCTGGCCGGTATCCGGCGCACTGCCGAGCGCCTCGGCATCGAGGTGGCCGACGTCACCATCGCCAGCCGCACCGGCGACACGCCGGCGGACGCCCGCCGCAGGCTGACCCGAAACCCGCCGGACATCCTGGTCACGACGCCCGAATCGCTGTACCTGCTGCTGACCAGTGCTGCGCGCGAGATCCTGCGCGGCATCGAGCACGTCATCATCGACGAGGTCCACGCCATGGCCGGCACCAAGCGCGGCGCGCACCTGGCGCTGAGCCTCGAGCGCCTGAGCCGGCTGGCCGATGCCGAGCCGCAGCGTATCGGCCTGTCGGCCACGCAGCGCCCGCTGTCGACCATCGCAGCGTTCATGGGCGGCGTCGGGAGGGAGGTCGAGATCGTCGATGCGGGGCAGCGCAAGGCCCTGGACCTGGAGGTAATCGTGCCGGTCGAGGACATGATGCGCATCGACGGCGCCGTGGCGACCGCACGGGGCCCGGAGGCGCGCCACTCGATCTGGCCGAGCATCCACCCCGCGCTGCTGGACCTGGTCCGATCGCATCGGTCCACGCTGATCTTCGTCAACTCGCGCCGCCTGGCAGAACGGCTGGCCAGCAGCCTCAACGAGCTGGCCGGGAGCGAGCTGGTGCGAGCGCACCACGGCAGCATCGCCCGCGAGCAGCGCCTGCAGATCGAGGAGGACCTCAAGGCTGGCAGGCTCCCCGGCCTGGTGGCCACCAGCAGCCTGGAGCTGGGCATCGACATGGGGGCGATCGACCTGGTCGTGCAGGTCGAGGCGCCGCCATCGGTGGCGGCCGGCCTGCAGCGCATCGGGCGGGCCGGGCACTCGGTCGGTGAGCCGAGCGTGGGCAAGATTTTCCCCAAGTATCGTGGCGACCTGGTAGAGGCGGCGGTGGTGGTGGAGCGCATGCGCGCCGGCGCCATCGAGGAGACGCGCGTACCGCGCAACCCGCTCGACGTCCTGGCCCAACAGCTGGTCGCAATCTGCGCCGACGGGCGTTGGACCGTCGCCGATCTGCACGCCCTCGTCACGCGCGCCGATCCGTTCCGCGACCTGTCGCGCGAGCAACTGGAGGGCGTGCTCGACATGCTCGCCGGGCGATATCCGTCCGACGAGTTCGCCGACCTCAAGCCCCGGGTGGTGTGGGACCGCGGGGCCGGCACGGTGGCGTCGCGAAACGACGCCAGGGTGGTTGCCATCACCAGTGGCGGCACCATCCCGGACCGCGGCCTGTACGCTGTCTTCCTTCCGGGCGAGGAGGGGGAGGGAAGGGGGCGTGGCGGGCGCCGGGTCGGCGAGCTGGACGAGGAGATGGTGTACGAGTCGCGCGTGGGCGACACGTTCCTGCTCGGGGCATCGACGTGGCGCATCGAGGAGATCCGGCCGGATCGCGTCATCGTCACGCCGGCACCGGGCCAGCCGGGCCGCATGCCGTTCTGGCATGGCGACGCGGTCGGCAGGCCGATCGAGCTCGGTCGGGCGATCGGCGCCTTCCAGCGCGAACTGGAGTCGATGCCGGTCCAGGCGGCCGAGGCGCGCGTTCGCAGCGACCATGCCCTCGACGAGCGAGCGGCGCGCAACCTGGTCGCCTACCTGGCCGACCAGCGCGAGGCGACTGGCGCGCTGCCCACCGATCGCACGATCGTGCTCGAGCGCTTTCGCGACGAGCTCGGGGACTGGCGCATCGTCGTACTGACGCCGTTCGGGGGACGCGTCCACGCGCCATGGTCGATCGTGGTCGAGGCGCGGTTGCGCGAGCGGTTCGGGCTCGAGGTCCAGTCGATCTGGTCTGACGACGGCATCGCCATTCGACTGCCCGAGGGCGCCGACGAGCGCGACGGCCTCGAGGAACTGCTGGTGCCCGATCCTGACGCGGTCGAGGAGGCGCTGACCACCGCGCTGGGTGGATCGGCCATCTTCAGTGCCCGGTTCCGGGAGAACGCGGCGCGCGCGCTGCTGCTGCCTCGTCGCCGGCCGGGGCAGCGCATGCCGTTGTGGTTGCAGCGCCAGCGCTCGGCCGATCTGCTGCGCGTCGCCGGCGCGTACGGCTCCTTCCCAATCGTGCTCGAGACGTACCGCGAGATCCTGCGCGACGTGTTCGACCTGCCTGCGCTGCGCGAGCTTCTGGCCGACGTGCGGGCACGGCGCATCCGGGTCGTCTCGGTCGAGACGGCCTCGGCCTCGCCCTTCGCCAGTTCGCTGCTGTTCGACTACATCGGCTCGTTCATGTACGAGGGCGATGCGCCGCTGGCCGAGCGACGCGCCCAGGCGCTCGCGCTCGACCGCGACCTGCTGGCCGACCTGCTCGGCTCCGATGAGCTGCGCGAGCTGATCGACCCCGAGGCGCTGGGCGATCTGGAGCTTGAGCTGGCCGCCCTCGCGCCCAACCGGCAGGCCCGCACGCTCGACGGGGTGGCCGATCTGCTCCGTCGCCAGGGCGACCTGCGGGTCGACGAGGTCGCCGCGCGCACCGAAGGCCTCGACGCCGGCGCCGCGCTCGCCGAGCTCGAGGCGACGCGCCGCGCCATCCGGTTGCGCATCAGCGGCGAGGAGCGATGGATCGCGATCGAGGACGCCGGACGCTACCGCGATGCGGTCGGTGCGTCGCCGCCGGCGGGCGTACCGGACGTCCACCTCGCGCCGGTCGTGCACGCGCTCGACGGGCTCCTCGCGCGATGGGCGCGAACCCACGCCCCGTTCACGGCCGATGGGCCCGCCGGCCACTGGGGGATCGCCCACGCCAGGGTCGATGAGCGCCTGCGCGCGATGGCAGCGTCCGGCCGCCTGCTCGGTGGGGCGTTCCGGCCCGATGGGACGAGCCCCGAGTTCGTCGATCCGGACGTGCTCCGCCACCTGCGCCGCCGTTCGCTGGCGCGGCTGCGGCGTGAAGTCGAGCCTGTGGATCCGGAGATCCTGGGTCGTTTCCTGCCCGCCTGGCAGGGCATCGGATCACCTGCCGGGGGGCTCGACCGCCTGATGGAGGTCGTTGGCCAGCTGGAGGGAGTCGGAATCCCCGCCTCCGTCCTCGAGCGCGACGTGCTCTCAGCGCGGGTCGCTGGCTACACCCCGCGCCTGCTGGACGAGCTGGGCGCGGCCGGGGAGGTCGTCTGGATCGGCCGTGGCTCGCTGGGCCGCGACGACGGCCGCGTGGCCCTCTTCCGGCGCGATCGCGTCGACCTGCTGGCCAGCGCCGGGACGCCCGATGAGCGCCCGGCCACCCCGATCCACGATGCGATCCGTGGCCACCTCCAGCGACGCGGCGCCTCGTTCTTCGGCCAGCTGCGCGCCGCCGTGGCCGGGGCGCGCTCCGACGACGAACTGCTCGATGCGCTGTGGGACCTCGTCTGGTTCGGCGAGGTCACCAACGACACGTTCGCGGCCCTGCGCGCACTGTCACTGCCTCGCTCCCGGTCGCGCGTCGGCCCGCGTCCCGGACGGGTGCTGGCCATGGGCCCGCCGCGCGCCGCCGGGCGGTGGTCGCTGGTCGCGGACCTGGTCGGCGAGGGTCGCGGCCCGACCGAGCGCGGCCACGCGCTGGCGGTGAGCCTGCTCGAACGACACGGCATCGTCACCCGCGAGGCGGTGGCGGCCGAGGGGATCGCAGGCGGATACGCCGCGGTCTATCCGGTCCTGCGCGCCATGGAGGAGGCCGGCCGCGCGCGGCGGGGCTACTTCGTGGCCGGCCTGGGCGCGGCCCAGTTTGCGCTGCCCGGCGCGGTCGATCGCCTGCGAGCCATTCGCGACGACGAACCGTCGGTGCAGGTGCTGGCCGCGACCGATCCAGCTCAGCCCTACGGGGCCGCGCTGGAATGGCCCCGCGGCCCAGGCGACGAGCGGCTGCCGCTGCAGCGTGCCGCGGGCGCCCACGTGGTGCTGGTCGATGGTCGCGCGGCCCTGTACCTGGAGCGCGGCGGTCGCAGCCTGCTGAGCCTCGCCGGGCCCGAGCGCGCG